>JBGOTX010000450.1:0-2501 GCA_041476705.1 Candidatus Zixiibacteriota bacterium | reverse complement strand
TGCCTGGCGGCAAAAACAGTAAAGTCCTTCCAGCGGCCGGTTTCACAACTCATCGCTCCTTACTTGCCAATCACGGTCAAAGGTTGTAGACTGCGCGTCATTTCACCCGGCGTGATGGACATATAACCTTTGGACAATCAACAGGCATCAGTTTCACCGCAGGCCAATCAGGTCACCACCGGGCCCATCGTTCGAACCGTGCTGTCACTGGCTATTCCGGTCGTGCTCGGACAGCTCATGCAGTTTTCGCTGTCGGTGATCAATCTGTTCTGGGTGGGACGATTGGGACCTTCGGCACAGGACGCTATCACCACGTCGATGGTGGTCATCTGGACGGTATATGCGTCTCAGTCGATTATTCTGGTCGGGGTTACTGCTTTGGTGGCGCGGTCGGTGGGGGCAAAAGACGTTGAGTCGGCCCGCCATACGATCCGACAAGCCACTCTGTATTCCGTACTTTTGTCGGCGGTTTATGGGATCGTAGGGTATGCGATGACTCCCTGGCTGTTGCATTTCATGTCGACAAGCCCGGAGACGACGCAACAAGCGATTCCCTATATCCGGATTTTCTTTGCGGCCAATCTATTTTCGGCTCTGTCGGAAACGCTGTACGCGGCCTTTCGCGCCTCAGGAAATACTCGCACCCCCACGTTGGTTGGCGTCGTAGTTGTGCTCACGAACATGATTCTCGATCCACTGCTTATTTTCGGCTGGGGGTTTGTGCCACCGCTGGGTGTCGCCGGGGCCAGTCTGGCCACCGCTATTTCGCTGTGTGTGGGAACTATTCTCATCTGGCACCGCCTGTCTAAAGGAAAGATGGGGTATGATGTCCCCCGATTGATAACAACGACGGTGGATTGGAATGCGATCGGCCGCATTACCCGCATTGGCTTGCCGGTTGCGGTACAACAGATAACGTTTGTGGCCGTCTACTGGTTTTTGGTTTCGCTCGTACATCAGTTTGGCAACGCCGCCGGGGCCGCCATGGGAATCGGCAACCGGATGGAATCATTGTCATACCTCACCTGCTGGGGGTTTTCCATTGCGGCGTCGACGATGGTCGGGCAAAATCTCGGGGCCAAAGCACCGAACCGGGCGGCGCGCGGTGCGTGGGCGGCCGCTGGATTGGCGGTGGGCGCGACGTTAATTACCTCAATCCTTTTTGTGACAATACCCCACGTCATCGCATCAATCTTCACGCCCGATCCGCAGGTGCGGGCGATGGCGAGCGATTATCTCTTCATCCTGGGATTGTCGCAGGTTATGATGGCGGTTGAGATTGTGCTCGAGGGTTCGTTCAGCGGAGCGGGAGACACCGTGCCTCCCATGATTGTCCTTCTGCCGGGGGCAATCGTGCGGATTCCGCTCGCCTATTATCTTGCGGCCGATGGCAGATTAGGCCTCAACGGCGTCTGGTGGACCCTGACGATCACCACGCTGGTGAAAGCCGCAGTCCTGGCGTTCTGGTTCTCACGGGGTCGTTGGAAGTCCCGAACGCTCTGACATCTTGTTGACCCCGCCTGATTCACGCTGTTAATTGCCCCTCACAAGAAGACCCGTTGACACATTGGTGAGAGTGACGGAACCGATGAGCAAGAGATATATCAGATACACCAGGAAGGGACAACTCCCGGTCTTTTATGGCGTCGTAGAGGACGGCGTGGTGACGCAGTTCACGGCGGCCCCTTGGCTCGGCGGCACTCTCACCGGAGAGTGCCTGCCCTTTGACGAGGCCACACTTCTGGCGCCGATTGAGCCATCCAAGATCGTGTGTGTCGGTCTCAATTACCAAGCCCATGTGGCGGCCTCTTTCTCGGCCGACAAGGCGCCGGAATACCCGCTCATTTTTCTCAAACCATCTTCGGCTATTATCAGTTCGCGTGATCCGATCGTTCACCCGCAGGAGTCGGAGCGGGTCGATTATGAGGCGGAACTGGGCGTTGTGATCGGTAGGACAGCGCGCCATGTGCCTATCGACCGTGCGACCGACTACATCTTCGGATTTACTTGTGCCAATGATGTGACCGCCCGCGATCTGCAGAAAAAGGACGGCCAGTGGTCGCGCGCCAAGGGGTTCGATACTTTTTGTCCGGTTGGACCGTGGGTTGTACCCCAACTGAATTTCAGTGATGTTCTGGTCGAAGCGGTGCACAACGGGCAGGTCACTCAGACCGGACGAACTTCGCAAATGATCTTCAACATTCCGTTTCTCATAAGCTATATCTCGCATATTATGACCCTGAATCCCGGCGACTTGATTTGTACCGGCACGCCCTCGGGTATTCAACCCATGAAACCGGGGGATACGATCGAAATTCGCATCGAAGGAATAGGGTCGCTTCATAATCACATGATAGCGACCGAACCCAGATAACCGGTTGGCGGTACAACAATAGTGATCACCGAACGACTGTACTATTCCGATCCCACCCTGCTGGAGTTTGATGGCACGGTAGTGCGTTCCATTCGTGAAGGCGATCGAGCGCTGACCGTTCTGGATC
>JBGOTX010000449.1:0-2502 GCA_041476705.1 Candidatus Zixiibacteriota bacterium | reverse complement strand
CATATTGCCATTGGACACGCCGAGCTTGTCCGCCGTCCGTTGACTCATTAGCGCCGCATTATCCCAGGTGAACTTCGTGAGAGGATCCGGAAGCTCCTGTAACCAACCGTTGTTAGCAAACCGTCCGTCGTACGCGTTGGCCGGGAAAAACACAACTTCCGTTCTGTGCGCAATGCCAGTTAGCGGATATGTGGGTAATGGCGGCAACGCTGTACATACCGTGCGTGCATCAATCGACGGAGATTCAGCTTGAAAGGCACTGCCTTTAAAAAGTCCATCGTGCAATACCCGCCGCCACTGTTTCTCAAAATCGAGCACCGGCAATATCTTCTGCCAAGTTTCACGAACGATGTCGTGACCCTTCTTTTCAATGCCGGTCACCCCTTGACTCAATATTTCAAGGGAGGACTTCCCACCAAACAGCGGCTCGATCATCGGCTGGATAACGCTCGCCGTCCCATCGACTGCGCGGGCATCACCCCAACTCTCCAGAAAATGTGCCATCGGCAGATGCCACTCGGTTCGGGTACTCGTCTCGTCAAGATACGGCGACAAATGAACCGTGTGTGCAACTTTGGACATGGCCGATGCAAAATCAATTTCGAAGGGTGCGTTGTATATCGAATTGCCGCCCAGTATCAAAAGAGTGTCAACGATACCCGCTTTCATGCGAGACGATAGTTGCTCAAGCTGGTGTCCAGAGGAAATCGCCGTGTCAACTACGGGAACATATCGAACCGTTCTTCCGGCATTGTTAAGAACACCATTGATGGCCGTCACCAAGGCATGCACATCAGCAGGTTGACGATTTCCGGCCACCACCAGCGAGTTGCCACGTGCGCGTAATAGATCGGCGGCGATGGCTCTGACTAACTTTACATCAAATTGTGATCGCGTGTCCATCACACCGGAAAGACCCTGGATTACAGCTCCCTGATCCGCGAGTTCCTTGGCAATCGCTATCGCAAATGCCGGAATCTGCGAGGCCTTCATCCGCAGTCGGTGGTCGGCCATCGTTCCGGTGATCGAATACATACTCTCGGCCACATACAGCCGGTTCATCTTGTCGGACTGTGACATTACTCGGCGACCGTCGGCAAATCCGCGCGATGCCGTGATGTTTTCGCTCTCCGATCGAAGGAAATCACAGTCCAGCGAGAGTATCACTTCCGCCTTGCCATAATCATATACCGGCCTAAGAGTTTTGCCGGTGGCCAGTCGGATTCCTTCAAAGATGTTTTCGTCAGAGATCGGGTCATATACCGCTACCGTGGCCTTTGGGAATACCTTGCGGAACTCCTGAAGCAGACGCCAGAGCGACGGCGAAGAAAACTCCTCAATCAACAGACCAAGACCCTCACCCTGTGATGCAACATACTTCTTGTACTGCTCGGCCCAGAACGCGCCGAACGCCTCCCAGGATGAATCCTGATTCTTCAACCGCACCGTGCGCGACCGATCCGGATCGTAAAGGCCGAGAATCGATGACTCGGTGAATATATTCGAGGACCCCAGCGATGACGGATGATCCGGGTTGCCGTGAATTTTTATCGGGCGCCCTTCGCGCGTCGTGACCAGCAGGCCATACGCCGACAATCCGAGCGGCATAGTGGTGGCGTAATAGTTCGGCTTGCCCAGCGTGATGTTTTCCGGCTGGGTGACATACGGGACGATCTTTTCAACCGGTCGGCGGCATCCGGCAAGTCCGGCCAGAGCCATCGATGCGCCCATTAATGTAAGAAAACTGCGGCGCGACCATTCATTCCCCATCTCCTCGGCCCCCGCTGGAAATTCGCGCTCCAGAAACTCCCGGAATTGAGGCGTATCTTTCAGCTCGTCCAGGCTCCGCCAGTACTGCTTGCCGAATTTGTGCAAGTGATCGCTCATCGATGACACCCTGAGCAGTCGACCGGAGGTTTGAGATGCCGTTCGGCTTTCAATTGTGCTCCGATTTCAAGCTGATTGGCAGGGGGAGTCCAATTCATATTTGTAACTTCAGTTACCGGGCGTAAGCTCGCTTCGGGGTGACGGTGACAATTCAGACACCAGCCCATCGACAGCGGCTCGGCCTGGGTGACTTCCTCCATTTGCGCCACGTTGCCGTGACAACTGAGACATCCCACTCCGGCCCGAAGGTGCGCCTCATGGTTGAAATACACATACCCGCCCAGATTATGCACTCGCGTCCACTGAATGGGGGTCTTCGTGGCAAAACTTGACCGCACCAGCGCCAGCTTCTCGCTCTCGGGCTTCACAAACTTATGGCAGTTCATGCACACGCTTGTTGCGGGCACGTTTGCCTTGGTTGAACGCTCGACGCTGAAATGACAGTACCGGCAGTCGATTCCCAAGTCTCCGGCGTGCAATTTGTGGCTGTAGGCAACCGGCTGGACCGGCCGATACCCCACGTCGGTGGCTCTCGGCGACCAGTAATACCAGATACCGGCGATGATCAGGATGGTCGCCAGTCCGCCGACATTCACGAGAATTATAGGAAGCTTG
>JBGOTX010000448.1:0-2508 GCA_041476705.1 Candidatus Zixiibacteriota bacterium | reverse complement strand
GAAATACTTCACCGCGCCGCCGATATTCAAGTACCGGGGGCGGTCGCCGCCGGCTATGGCGTTCCAGCTGTTGACCGATGAAAGCGTAACGAGGCCGCGACCGTCTTTGGCTTTCCACACGCGGAGATCGACGCCGAAATTCAGATTCAAACCAACGGTGAATTGACTTTCCGAACGGAAACCGCGTGGAGTCCACGACGTGAGTCCCAGAATGACTCCGCCACCGAAATACGGGGCCAAGGACTGGTCGATCGGACTGATCGGATAGAAGTTGGCATCAAGACTGAAATCGTATTGGCCGAATCTGAGCGCGGAAGTATCCAGACTCATGGAAGGATCCTGAGGAGTTAGGAGATCGCCAATGTGGTTATCGATATTGATCTTGGTGTACGTGAAACCGGCCGCAAACAGAAAGTGGTCGTTCCACAACCGACCCGCCGAGATACCAATGTGATAGGTCGGATCAAATGTTTCAGCCGCCGTCAGGCTTCCGCCACTCCAGCTGAATGGACCGATCCCGGAGTAGTTGCCAAATACCGTGCTATATCCGGTGTGGACATCGAACACATACAATGAGCGCGGCGTGCGGGTTACTCCCCACGCAGGCAAGGCCATAGCCACCACCAACACCCCGGACCAAAGAAATCTTTGTATCTTCATGAGAACTTCGCTCCTTTTCTATGGCTTGGACCAACCCTTAGGGATTGATTGGCCGTATTTCGGACCCGCCATGATTTGACTATCCCATTATACAACAGTCTTTTGAGTCCGGCGGCAGAAAATATCCGCTAAACGAACCGGCCAATCGGTCGACTTGTAATAGTAAGAAAAAGTATTGCACTATAAGTAGCTTGTTATTATTTTCACAATCGAGAGATAACTATTTTACCGGACACTATATGGCAAGAACAAAGATTGTAATAATCGGCGCAGGCGTCATGGGACAGGGCCTGGCCGAGGCAATAGCTACTGTTGGACATGAGGTTACGCTGGTCGACCGAACCACCAAATTAGCCGAAAGAGGGGTCAAGGGAGTAGCCGAGTCGCTTAACCGTGAGATCGGTCGATGGGGGCTGACCACCTCCGACAAGAAGGCCATTTTGGCCAGAATCTACCCCTCGTCTGACTTGAGCGAAGCCGAAGAGGCCGAGATTATCTTGGAGGCAATACCCGAGGATCTCAGCAAGAAACGGGCGTTGCTCGAAAAGCTCGATCAGGTCTGTTCGCCGAAGACAATGTTCGTGACCAATACCTCGACCCTTTCGATCTCTGAAATCGCGGCCTTGACCCAGCGTCCGGAACGGCTGATCGGCATGCACTTCCTCAACCCGGTGACCAAGATTCCGGTGGTCGAAATCGTGAAAGGGCTCAAGACCGACGCGGAGACTTTCGCCAAGGCGGTCGAGTTTGCCCAGCTTCTCGATAAGAAATGGATCACCGTTATCGAATACCCCGGCTACGTCACCACGCGCATTATCGTGCCGCTGTTGAACGAGGCCATGCACGTGTTGATGGAGGGGGTCGCCACCGCCGAAGATATCGACGAGGCCATGAAACTCGGTTTCGGCTTCAATGTCGGTCCGCTGGCTCTGGCCGATATGATGGGACTCGATGTGGTCATGTCGTGGATGATGAACCTGCTGGGTGAGCTGTCGGATCACAAGTACAATCCCTGTCCTCTGCTTCGGAAACTGGTGCGGGCCGGACATCTCGGAGTCAAAACCGGCAAGGGCTTTTTCGACTACGACAAGGAAGGAAACCGAATTGCGGCGGGTCCCAACAATCGTTTCGCTGAGGTGACCAAATGAAGATACTCGTGCTCAATTGCGGATCGTCATCGGTCAAGTACCAGCTTATCGACTCCGCCAACGGACTGGCGATGGCCAAGGGTCTGGTGTCACGGATCGGCTTGGCCGAGGCGGTGCTGACCCATAAGCCGTTCGACCGTCAAGAGGTCAAGGTCTCCGCCGAAATCCTCGACCATATCATGGCAATTGAGTATGTCATTACCATGCTGATGTCCCCCAATCACGGCGTCATTACGAATAAGAATGAGATCGAAGCGGTCGGACATCGGGTGGTGCACGGCGGCGAGGAATTCACCGAGTCGGTGCTCATCACGAGCGACCTGATGACCAAGCTGAGGGCGCTGATCGAACTTGCTCCCCTGCACAATCCGCACAATATCCGGGGGATCAATGCCTGCCAGAAGGGCCTCCCCCACGCTCCGCAGGTGGCGGTTTTCGATACGGCCTTTCATCACTCCATGCCCGCGCACGCGTATATTTACGGCATTCCGTATGTATTCTATAAGAGGTATGGCATTCGACGCTACGGATTCCACGGAACCTCGCACCAATACGTCAGCGATCGCGCCGCGAGCATTCTCGGCAAACCGCTGACCGAACTGAAAATGATTACCTGCCACCTCGGCAACGGGGCGTCGGTGGCCGCTGTCGACCGGGGGATTTCGATTGACACCTCAATGGGTTTCACCCCGCTCGAGGG
>JBGOTX010000447.1:0-2509 GCA_041476705.1 Candidatus Zixiibacteriota bacterium | reverse complement strand
TGTATCTCACCGGTCTAGCGTACCGGCGCGACCAGATTTATGACTCGGCGCTGTCGTGCCTGCGACGAGTTAGTCTGCTGTATCCAAATGATCGGGAGATAAATCAAGCGCTTTACGATGTGGCTTTGGCCCTGAATGATTGGCCGGTGGCCCGATCGGCTCTGCGGGGGCTGATCGATGTCGGGGCGGCGCCGCCGAAGCACTGGAAACTGATGGCCGATTTGTGGCGGCGGAGTGACTATCCCGCTAATTGCCTTTTTTTCACGCGGAAGGCGCTCGAAGATGATCCCAATGACCTGGACCTATGGCTTCAAGTGGCCAATTCGGCCGCCGCGGTCGACTCTGCAGGTGACGCGCTCAAGTATACCGATTCGGCCATCAAGCGCTTCGGGCCGAATGACATGCTGGTGGCCAACCGCGCGACTTATCTAACATTTTTGAAACAGTATGATTCGGCCGAGATCATCATGCGTTCCCTGCTTGCCAAGGACACCGGTTCGGTGCAGTTCCGACTGAATCTGGCGCACATTCTATCCTCGGAAAAATCGGTGGCCAAGAAACGCGAGGCGCTCACACTGTACAAACTAGTCGAGCCGAAAATACAGCAGGAATTCAAGGTCGATTCGCTGATTGAAGCCCTCGAAAAAGAACTGAAATGAAAAGTTGGGCGGCACCTTGCGGTCCCGCCCAACACTGGACTGTCCTTGACGGACAGAGACAGGAGGGGGTATGCAATCTATCTCACCTCTTAAACACGAGGGAGCGGCCCCGGTTCCAGTAGCTCATAAGAATAGCCCCGGCTGACAAAGCGCCAGACCGGGGCATCGAGAGGGGGTTTTTACTCGCTCTTAGTGGTCCATGCCGTCGTCATCGCCTCGTGGCTGTCCGCCATGACCGCCTTTATCATCGCCGGCCTCTTCCTTGCAGAGGAATTTCCAGCGTCCTTGCATGAATCCGTTGGGCACTAAATCGGCTCCGACAAACTTGCCTCGGAGTACGCCGACCCGGTTATTCTGAGCGTCGAAGATATATCCTGAGAACCAGCCGCGGGTGATGAGGTTTTGCGCGCTGTCATGGTCCGGCAGTATTCCCCAAGCGCCGCGCAGGAAGCCCTCAAAGTTACCGGTGCTGTCGATCCATTTCCCGAAGAACACCGACTTTCCGCTCGTATCGACACCATAGTGACCTTGGAAGAATCCTGAAACATTGCCAAACCGGTTAATCCAGCGGCCGTGGAAGAAGCCCAGGCCGGTCGAGTCTTTGTCGCCCCAGTTGCCGGCCAAAAAGCCGCGTGGGCAGACTTCACGGTAGAAACGCATCCCCCAGAACGCGACCTCGTTGGAATCGGTCAGCGTTACGATGGTGTCGAGTTTTATCAGCTCAGCCAGCGTGAAGGTGCGCGAATACGGGGGTGTTTGGAACGTCAGTTCCACCGGCGGAAGGGTGGGCCAGGTGGTATCGACCACCGTGTGAATTTCTGTCACGGTGTCGATCGTCCTAGTCGTGTCATGTACGGAGTCGACGACTATAGTCGTATCGATATGTTTGACGCTGTCAATAGTGGTGTCGAGTATTGGCCGGGGGCGCGGCACGAAAATATCAACCGCAACGCCGTCATGGTGCTGTTTGGTGTGCGACACCCACTCAATGACTTTCGGGTCGGTACGCGGCAGAATATGGTCGTTATCTTCGAACGCGATCACGTGGCGAAGAATTAACGCCCCACGGTTGATTTCCAACTTGCCGGTCCAGTCGGTTATCGTGCTTGCCGCGGAGTCAAACTGCAGATGACCCCAGATCGCCCGGAAATGATACCAGCCGGAAGTGCTGTCTTTCATGAGCGAATCAACCGAAACCGAGGACAGCAATGGATCAGTAAAGGTCGCTTCTTCGGAACCGGTGGCGCCAAGTGATGGATCACCGAACGCCGGCTGTTCGCTGGTCGACGTGTACCCGCCGTTCACGGAGTTAAGATTGAGCGATCCGGTTGAAGTAGCCGGCTCCGATGGGCTCTTGGAACAACCTGAGGCGACCAGAATGGCCGCTAACCCCAGTAATCCGATCAACAGTTTACGATACATATTCGCGTTCTCCTTTCAGTTTCCAAAAATGCCAATACTCTGACTGCATAGGAATGTCACAACTGGCATGCCAAAGGCGAGCAACTATTGTAACCGGCTTGCCGACAATGGGTTGGTGCGTCGAGTAGGGGTCCGGGGCGTGTTTTCAGTCGTACCGACCGGTACATCCCGGTACAATAATTAGCGTCCCAAGATCATTCGAGGACAGAGCGGATGAAAGAACGGGGTTACTGCAGGCGAATGATGACCGTCGTCAGTTTGCCGCCTCTGAAGAGCGTCAAGGTGGAGGCGCCACCGTCGAGTCCGGCCAGTATCCGTTCGAAAAGTTCTTTGACGTTGGCGACTCGTTTGGCGTCGACTTGAGAGATGACATCCCCTGACCTCAGCCCGCTGGCGAAGGCGGCCCGGTTCGGGTCGATCTTGTCGAC
>JBGOTX010000446.1:0-2511 GCA_041476705.1 Candidatus Zixiibacteriota bacterium | reverse complement strand
TTGAAACAAACTCATTTTCGAAGTTGACCAAAACATCGCCGCACATGATACACGCGTCCCAACGCATCAATTTGGCGAGGACATAAAGGTGGAGTGCATGCTCGCGACAGAACCACCCCAGGTCCAGGCCTTTAGGCGTCGCGAACGGTCTCTCTGTATAGATGTGATTCAATTCGCGTTTCACCTTGTTCTGAAGAAGGGCTTTGAAATCATGGAGAGACAGCTCGGACATGTTTTTCATAATGCTCCGTCAAACACACTAACTTTTACGGATTCTGCAATTCAAAAATGACCAGTTTCCTGAGTAAAGTTCAACCTCGCGTATCTTCTCTCCCACCACGACTCCACCTCGCATATATCGTCGTTTGTCAGATCGAATAGTTGATACACCAGTCGGTCAATCTCAATCTGTTCGTGCAGATGATACGGGTAGCGGGGGTTGGCATGTTGCTTGTCGACAATCTTTGTGACCGGAGTTTCCAGGCGCGCCGAAATGCCGGGGTCAATCGCGCGCGGAATGGGCAGTGCTTTGAATTCGTCCACCTGAAAATTCACCGTATGATCGATGAAATTCCGCGCAAAGTATTTCACCACTTTTGATGCCAGTATCGCCAGCGTCGGGTAGAGGGGAAGTTGAAGGTCGAAACAGGATGACCCGCCGACATCGAACACTCCCCCCGATGACAGCCGAAAACAGGGAGCGTAGTACCCGGTGTACGAAAAGGTCAGGCCGCGCTTGAAATAGTAGTCGCTGTTTTGAAATCTGGCCGCCACCTTCCCACCCTGTCGGTTGCTCCGGGCAGTTTTCATCCGTCGCACCGCCGATTGGGACCAGTCGATGAAATACTCGGTGGGGACATAGTAATTGGGGAGCCACCCCTGATCCGAATCGCTTGCTCCCCCTTTGTCGTACGGGACAAAGTGGCGTCCATCGTACTTTTCGGGATCAACGCCGGTCAGTTTTTCATCGCGGGAAAGACGGTCCAATTCGCGTACAGAAAGTATAGTGGCTGGATCGACGAGTTGGTACGTGCCGCGAGCGGTGGGGAGTTTGCGCAGGTATCGTTTGTTGTCGCCGGTGGCCAATCCCTGTTTGACGGTGGCGAGTTCGCCCAGAGTCGTGAACCGGGGATCGGATAACAAGGTGTGAAGTCGAGGCGAGCCGATGAAGAACGAAAGATTCGGATATGTCTCAATTTGTGATTGCGGATAGGCGTATATTGGGGGGGGGTTGGCCTGAGGGTTATGACCGGAAGTTGAGACTGTGGCATCGAGTTGATCGGTGAGGGCGTCCCAGTCATTCTTCGGGACATATCGCAAATCGGCGGCGACCAGTGAGTGACCGGCGGCCGGCACCGAATTGGTCAGCAGAAGAATGCCGGTGTTGACCGTGGCGGGGAAAATCCAAAGCGGCAGATCGGCCAGCGTGTGGACGGTTGTTGTGGCGGCCAGACGTTGTCTCAACGGCCGGTGACGTTTGATCGTTCGCCAGGTATCAGACATTAGCAAACCCATCACGCCACCCTTCCGAAGTAACTCCAACCCTCGCGCCGCAAACAGGCCATATGCATCTTTCGACTGCGGGCCATCGGTACGGGGATCAAAGAACCGGTTGCGGACTTCTTCGGAAACAGTGACCCCGAACGGCGGGTTGGTAACGACAATATCGAATGTGCCAGAGCTGTCTCCATTTGTTTTGTCGAGCGCATCGCCCACCGTGACGCCGGTAATCTTGTCGGTCGGAACGGGGGCTGTTCCTGAAGCTGAGAGCGCCAGAGACAAACGAAGCCGCGCCGTATGAACGGCGAGGTCGTCGAGGTCCGTGCCATACAAATTGCCGATTGGAAAGTCGTCAGCGGATACGCTCGGTTTGTGCGGAAGTAACTCGCGTCGCCATCGGATTAGTTCGTTGGCCATGCCCACCAGAAACGCGCCGCATCCGCAGGCGGGATCGATTATTCGGACACCCGTAAAGGTGTCAAGCAGGCGCATCCGTCGATCGACAGTCGACTTTGCCGCTTCGGGTAATGAAACGCCAAGAAATAATCTCACGGTCTCGCGGCAAATGAAGGTGACGACCGGCGCGGGAGTGTACCAGGCGCCATGCCGGGTTTGATCGACCGCAAACTGTTCGACCGTGCGACCGAGAATCTCCGGCGTTATGACGTCCGAACTGATCCCTTCGCGAATTGAAAAGGGGTATGGCGCAAAACGTGTCCGGGTCTGGTCGAGCGCTCGCAGGGTCGACCGGGACAGTTTGCCGTCTATCATGTGAGTAACAATTCCATCAGAGAACCGATCGGCCAGCCGGTCGTTAAGCAGTCGAACGGCGGCGCGTCGGCGGGAAATTGAATCGGTACCGCTCAGGGTGCGCTCGACCTCGTGAAGAAGGGTCGCGTACTCCTTCAGGAATCGGTTGATCAGGTCGGTGTCGCTCATGCCGACCAGTATAGAGGTATTGAGGCGTCAAAACAATTTTGGATTGGGGCGAGGCATCGTCCATGCTATGTT
>JBGOTX010000445.1:0-2511 GCA_041476705.1 Candidatus Zixiibacteriota bacterium | reverse complement strand
CCTGCAAGACCGTTGATAACGACATCCTGCCGCTGAAATACCGTCGACAGATGATCGATGTTTTTCTGGAGGAACTGTGGCAGAGTTTCAGCGCGAAATAACGGCGCGTGTGGCTGATCACGGTGCATTAGTGAAATCGGAAATCCGAGCATGAACGATATCGCGAAAATCGTTGAGAGCTGGAAGCGGTTGCAAAAATCGCAGTCACCGGCAGTGCTCGCGACAGTTGTCAGGGTGAGCGGCTCGCATTACCGTCGACCCGGAGCAAGAATGCTCGCCATGCTGTCGGAATCAGTTGTCGGCAGTGTCTCAGGCGGGTGTCTCGAAGCCGATGTCATGGAGCGTGCCTCGCAGGTAATCCGCACAGGTAAGCCATGCCTGATACATTATGATACGACCACCGAGTCCGACTTGCTGTTCGGCACCGGTATGGGGTGCGGCGGAGAAGTTGACATTTTGATCGAGCCGACCAACAGTCCGGCGGTCGTGCGGCTGATGGAGTATTTGGGAAAGTGCGTTGCAAAGCGGAGTCCGGTGGCCGTTGCGACCGTCTTTGCCGTTTCGGGTGAGCTTGCGGCCAGAGTCGGCGACCGAGTGATTCTGGCGAACGGCGGTACGGAGGCGTTTGGTATCGATGATTCTGAAATCCATTCGGAGATTCTTGGTGATCTGGCCGAAGTGTTTGCGTCCCGACAGGGCGCGGCGAAATCTTACACCACAGCACGCGGAAGTATCGAATTGCTGATGGAGTTTATTCGGCCGCCTATATCTCTGGCGCTTTTGGGTGCCGGTGATGATGCCATACCGGTCTGCAGAATTGCCTCCGAACTCGGATGGCAGATTACGCTTATAGATCATCGCGCTACCTATCCGACACCTCAGCGATTTCCAAAGGCGACCGCGCTGGTGGTTGAACCACCAGATCGGATCGCTTCTTCAGTGAGAATCAATGATTTCGATGCCGCGGTCATCATGACGCACAACTATCAGCATGATCAGGAATTGCTTGGACTGTTGTTGGACAGCAAGGTCGCATATATCGGCCTGCTCGGAGCGTCCAAACGAGCACAAAGAATTCTCGACGCCCTGGCAGCACGCCGCGGCGCACTCACCGCTGATCAATTGGGCCGTATCCATGCGCCGGTTGGATTGGACTTGCGCGCCGAAGGCCCCGAAGCGATTGCGTTAAGTATCGTCGCAGAAATTCAGATGGAGCTTTCAGGCGGCACAGGAGTGTCGCTGAGCGTCCTTCGGGGCTCTTCGACTTCCCACGGCCCTATTCAGGCAAGGAAGATCGGATAAACGTATGATTGCCGCTGTCATACTCGCCGCCGGCGAATCTGCCCGACTTGGAACACCCAAGCAATTGGTGGTCTATCGCGGAAAAACATTGATTGCGAACGCGGTGGAAACCGCGCTGGCCTCGGAGTGCGACGAAGCCATAGTTGTAGTCGGCGCGCGCGCGGATCTGGTCAGGAAGGAAATTGAACGGTATCCGGTGAGGATCGTTGATAATCCGAACTGGAAAGAGGGGAAATCATCGTCCATTCGCGCCGCCGTGAAATCCGTGACGGAGCATTCCGAAATACCATCGGCAATCCTGTTCATGACTTGCGATCAGCCGTATCTGCCTGTTGACGTGCTGAATGAACTGGTTGAGCGTTTTCTCGCCGAAGGTGGTACGCCCGTCGCTACAAGCTATGCCGACACGGTCGGTATTCCGGCCGTGATCCCCCGTCGTCTGTTTGGAAAACTAATGGAACTGAAGGACGATCAGGGGGCGCAGGCGATGCTTCAGGCCTTACCCGGTGGCGTTCTCACCGTGGCGTGTGCGCAAGGATCGTTTGATATCGA
Organism: Candidatus Zixiibacteriota bacterium; assembly: GCA_041476705.1. Taxonomy (GTDB): domain Bacteria; phylum Zixibacteria; class MSB-5A5; order GN15; family FEB-12; genus JACRAV01. The sequence goes on along the minus strand of JBGOTX010000445.1, from coordinate 657 downwards.
CTATTTGAAAGATGTGGAGAAGTTACATGCCGATGGATGAGAGTCTGTCGACATGATACTATTATAGACATTTGTCATTGTTGAGTTCAGGAGTTGTAACATGAAGAAGGTGCCGACTATTTATCCCCGGGCGCGAATACCGTATGGCACTTGGGGAAGCAGTTACTTTCCGGCCTGGCAGACCTCGGCGCTGGCCGAGGTGAATATCGGTCAGTTTGCCGGTGAATCGATGAACCGAATTATGGGGCTTCGTCGGGTTCCGGTAAGTGAATTGGAATATCTGGTGATCGGGTCGACAATCCCGTGGCACTGGAAATTCTGGACCGCGCCGCTGGTGGCCAGTTGCATGGATCGGCGCATTCCCGGCTTTCATGTCGAGCAGGCCTGTGCCACCGGTTTGCAGGCGGTGATGGTGGCGGGGGCGCAGGTTGAGGCGGGCGGGCAGGATGTGGTCGGCGTGCTGACTTTCGACCGGACCTCCGATTCGCCGGTCGGAGTATTTCCGGAACGTCGGGCGCATCAGCGGACCTACGCGCTCTCCGATGTTTGGGATAATTTCGGCTTTGATCCGGCCACCGGCAAGGCGATGATAACCTGCGCCGGTCTGGCGGCGCGCAAATACAAAACCGACCGGAAAGAAGTCGACGAGTTGACGCT
>JBGOTX010000444.1:0-2516 GCA_041476705.1 Candidatus Zixiibacteriota bacterium | reverse complement strand
GTCGCCGAAGGCGGATTTGGCTTCGCTTGATGCCGACTGCACGGCCTCGGTGAACTGCGCTTCGTTTTCCACCACGCGCATCCCTTTGCCGCCCCCGCCCGCCGCCGCTTTGACCAGTATCGGGAATCCCATTTTGAAAGCAAGCGCCTGGGCAATGGACATATCGGCGGAATCGATATCGCCGCCGGGGACAATGGGAAGTCCGGCTTTGAGCGCCATGGCGCGGGCCTGAAGTTTGTCGCCGAGGGCCAAAATAGTTTCCGAACGAGGTCCGATAAAGATAATTCCTTCGTCCTCGCACCGCCGGGCGAACACCGGATTTTCGGAGAGAAAACCGTATCCGGGGTGGATTGCATCCGCACCCGATTCGCGCGCCGCGCGGATGAGATTGTCGTGAACAAGATAACTCTGTGACGACGGCGAGGGTCCGATTGCAATCGCCTCGTCGGCCATACGCACATGATAGGCGGCCTTGTCGCATTCCGAGTAGACCGCGACCGACCTGATCCCCATATCGCGGCAAGCGCGGATGACGCGGACGGCGATCTCGCCCCGATTGGCGATGAGGATTTTGGAGATGTCCTTTAACAAAATCAGTCTTCGATGAAGAAATCGTTATCGATTTTCTTAATGGCAAGAGTTTGTATAGTCGAAACGCCAACTCCGTGTTCAATCATCAGGTTGGTCAGAGTATTACCGTCAACGAGAATAACTCTTTCGCCAATTTTCTCAACGTATTTCTCTGCTTCTTTGGAGAACGAGGAAGTCGTCAGCATAACTCCACGTTGCGCCTTTACCCCTGCCAGGCTACCTACAAACGTTCGAACCTCGGGGCTCCCAACCGTGCTTTCCCAACGTTTCGCTTGAATGTATACAACATCCAATCCAAGTGAGTCCTGCTTAATGATGCCATCGATGCCGCCATCACCGCTTCGGCCAATCGCAGAGCCCGCGTCCTTTCTTGAGCCGCCGTATCCCATGGAAACCAAAAGATCGACCACAAGTCTCTCAAAAAACTGCGGCGACGATTGTTTGATTCTTTCTAGTAGCTCAGAGGCAAGATTCGTACGAAGTTCCGCGAGATTCCGCTCTATTAGTTCTTGGGGTGTCTCGTCAACTTCGGAACCAGTTGACTCCACCTCATTGACTTCGGCATTAGGTTTCTTGAACTGCCGGTATTCTTCGAATTGCATTAGATCTTTAGGACGAATGGATGGCGGTTTCTTCTTGAGGTAGCCCAAGCCGCGTTGCGTAATCGCTACAAATCCGCGATCCGGGGATTCCAACAGACCTGCCTTTTTCAAGTAAGTCCTGGCCCAACCGAGTCGATTCTCAAACCTGTATTGCCCTCCAGTAGGCAACAAGATCTTTCTATCTTCTGGTGTTAATTTGAATTCAACTGCCAGAGTCTCTGCCAACTCACCCATCGCATGCCGTTTACCGTCGGCAATTTGACGGAGCAAGGGCAACATCATCTCATGGTATTTTGGAACTGCCATATCACCTACAACGGAATATTCCCGTGCTTCTTCGGCGGGTTGGAGTCTTTCTTCGATTCCAACATCTCAAACGCCCGGATCAAACGCGGACGGGTCGTTTTCGGCTCGATCACGTCATCGACATACCCGCGCGCGGCGGCAATAAACGGATTGGCGAACTTTTCGCGGTATTCATCAGTCTTCTTCTGCAGTTCCGCCTCGGGGTCGTCCGATGATTCGATATCCTTTTTGAAAATGATCTCCACCGCCCCCTTGGGGCCCATAACCGCGATTTCGGCGGTCGGCCAGGCGTAATTCATGTCGCCGCGCACATGTTTGGAGTTCATCACGTCGTACGCGCCACCGTACGCCTTGCGGGTGATTACGGTAACTTTAGGAACCGTCGCCTCGCAGTAGGCATACAAAAGTTTCGCTCCGTTGCGAATGATTCCGCCATGCTCCTGTTCGACACCGGGCAGAAATCCGGGAACATCCTCGAATGTCAGAATCGGGATATTGAAGGCATCGCAGAACCGGATAAACCGCGCCCCTTTGATCGAGGAATTGATATCGAGCACTCCGGCCAGCACCGCCGGCTGATTGGCGACAATCCCGATTGACCGCCCGCCCAGACGGGCAAACCCAACCACAATATTCTGCGCGAAATCCTCATGCACTTCGAAGAATGTCCCCTGATCGACCACCAGTTCGATCACCTCTTTGATATCGTACGGGTGGTTGGGATTGTCGGGCACGATATGATTGAGCTTGGGTTCTTCGCGGTCGGCCGGATCGTTGGTCGGGACAAACGGCGGATCATCGACATTGTTCTGCGGGATATATTCGACCAGTCTATGCACTTTGGCGATTGCTTCGGCCTCGTTTTCGCAGGCGAAATGGGCTACCCCCGATTTTCCGGCGTGAACATTCGCGCCACCCAATTCCTCCGAGGATACCTGTTCATGCGTTACGGTCTTCACGACATTAGGGCCGGTCACGAACATGTACGAAATCCCTTTGGTCATAAAAACAAAATCT
>JBGOTX010000443.1:0-2523 GCA_041476705.1 Candidatus Zixiibacteriota bacterium | reverse complement strand
GATTTCTTCCAGGGGCCACTTGAATACACAGGCATTTCAACAGATACCGGAAGGATGTGGGGCCTGAAGTATTCCGGTTACGTGAATCAGCCGATGTCTTCATTCAATAAGTACATCAATGGTACTGATCCGTCGAGCAAGACCCATACCTACAATTATATGCAGGGGTTGAATAGGGACGGAACACCCTACATCTACGGCGGCAAAACACTTAAGTTCTTCAACTCAGGTGATCCGGTGGCGAATGTTGGTGATCTTGATGCGGATCCTGCCGACCGTCGACTGATGCTTACCACCGGGCCGTTTACGATGCGTCCGGGAGATTCAACTGAAGTTCTCGCGGCCGTTATCGCGGGCATTTCCTGCGATCGGCTGACCTCGATCAATGCGATGAAGTTCTACGATGAGTTCGCTCAGTCGGCGTACTTCCTTGACTTCAATGTACCAAGAGCGCCCAAGCAACCAATTGTCCAAGTGACTCAGGACCACGGCGTATTTGCCTTTAAGTGGACCGATACGTCCGAGACAGATCCTGGTGATTATCCCTTTGAAGGATATACCATATTGCAGGGTCCTACGGCGGCCGGTCCCTGGAAAAGGATACTCGGCGCGAACTATGACATACCTAACGGTATTGCGACAATCTATGATAATGAGTTCGATATAACGCAGTGCGGAGTGTTGAACAAGCCGGTAAAATTCGGCACCGACGCCGGGACGCGGCATTGGTTCAGCGCCACCACAGATTACATAAACGGCGGGCCGCTCCTGGACGCCACCGATTACTACTTCCGCGTGGAGGCCTACTCGGTCAACCTGAGCAAGACGCCGAAAACTTTGACGTCTGCAACAGTGCTCAAAGTAACGCCGCGGCGTCCCATTCCCGAGAAGACCGTACCGTTTACGGTTGACAATCTGATCCCGGCAATACATATCGGCCGATCCGACGGGCAGGTGCTTCCTCAGGTGCTGAACCCGGATTCCCTGACCGGCCATGCATATGTCGTGTACTTCACGCTCGACTCGCTGGGTCAGATATACTGGACGCTCAAAGACAACACCACGAACAGCGTTCTATACACTCAGGAGTACAATCAGGGGGCAGACCCCACACTGCACGAACACTTTCCGATGTTCGGAGGCATGATCGTACACGTATTCGGTCCCTCAGTTCCCGGGTTGAAAGCGGGTGATCCCGGGAGCGCCGATTCCGGCTGGACGGTTCCGAGTGGTACTTTGCACTTTTCCGGGAAAGGCGGCGGCGGCGGCATTCCTTACGAGGGGTTTGCGAAGTCGATCGGCTGGTCCTCCGGACCAAATGGGTTCTTCACCGGCCAGGGCGTGGGGCCTGATCGGTTGTCAAATATTGAAGTCCGTTTGGCCGCCACCGATTCGTTGGGAGTATTCAGTCCGACTGATTCCAACGTTTCCTACGGTTACCGGTATCTCCGCAGAGCCAGTCAACCGCCGGCCCATCCTGAATTCACGCCGTTCATCATCAATCCAACAGGCGGGTATGCGTATCAGGAATTTGCCCCGAATGTTCCCCTCTCGGTGTGGGATATTGAATCTAATCCCCCTCGGCGTCTGGTCGTAGGATTCATGGAGAACAATGTGGACAGTGGACTGGTCAACGGACGCTACTACCCTCCGTTCTGGGGTACCTACGACAACACGTCCGGTACCGGGCCGCGAGAGTGGTTGTTCATTTTTGACACGGCGTATTCAACTACCGCCGATCCGGTGATGCAGGATGATATACTGAACACGGCTTATATGCCGCTTATGTACCATGCCACCTGGACCAATCTGTATCAACCCGATACGATCCCCAGCTTGAATCACTGGTCGGCTGGAGACCGTATGCGCCTGTTCGCCAGTCACATTAACTATGTTTCGGACACCTTTAAGTTTGTCGCGATGAAGCCGTCACTGGTTGCCAGTGGCAACGCAGTTCTAAACAAGATTAGAGCAGTGCCAAATCCGTATTATCTCTCGGCGTCATACGACAATTCCGTTGACAATCGGCGGTTTCAGTTTATCAATCTACCGGCCACATGTACGATATCCATTTTCACTCTCACGGGCGAACGGATTGCCGTGATTCACAAGGACAACGCGAATGACTCTCGGATCGATTGGAATCTGTTAACTGATAACCAGATACCGGTCGCATCGGGCATTTACATCTGGGTGGTCGAAGCGCCGGGATTCGGGCAGAAAATCGGCAAAATGGCGATATTCACCGAGCAGGAACAACTCGGCACGTATTGAGCGGGAAGGACAAGCAGTCATGAAAAAGAAAATACTCATATTAGCAGTCGCAGGACTGATGATCGCCTCCGTGCCGGTACTGGGCGGTTCGAGAGCCAAAACTGGTTCTGCGGGAGCGCCGGAGCTCTTGATTCCGATCGGCTCGCGCGGTACCGCAATGGGTGGCGCCGTTATTGCCAACCCCAGAGGGCTGGAGGCGATTTATTGGAATCCTGCCGGTCTGGCGACCCTGGAAGGGACTGAATTCAT
>JBGOTX010000442.1:0-2530 GCA_041476705.1 Candidatus Zixiibacteriota bacterium | reverse complement strand
CGATCCGATCCCGGTATGGCTCAATCGCACGCCGGAACATCTCGGTCGTGACCACGCACCAGGTCGGCACAGCCATTGTGGACCGGCCCAGGCGCCACAACTGTGAGGCCTTTCCGCCGATCTCACGCGGCGTGATCGTCTCGTCGATGCCGGATGGCATAAGTATGGGTAGTATTCTTGTATTCATAGTTCAGACTCCGATCGTGCGCAGGGCGTGGTCGACGATTATGGCCAGAAACACCAGAACGGTATATGCTTCGGAAAATGGTCTAAGGCGCGACGTGCGCGGCGACGGGGCCACGATGAACCGGATTGCCGCGAAAAACACTGCGGCATACCCGACGCCAAGAATCACCACCGCGACCGGAGCAAACTGGTACATCAGCGCGAACCGTAACCCCAGCCATGCGGCCACCGATTGCACCGCCAGTGTGATGAACACAGCCGGGACCCTTCCGAAAATCTGGGAATAGGTAACATACTCATTTTCTTCTTCCCGCGATCGAATCTTGCGCGACAGCTCCCACGCCAGTACCAGCGACCAAAACATGCCGACCGCGAGAAGCGTCTCCCCCCTTGCCATCGATTTCAGCGCCGCATGATGTTGGGCCGCCACCAGAGCGGTCACCATGATCAGGAAAAGGGGAACCGAAAGATTATGCGTTGCCAGATTCAACAACAGGTACCGTCGCAGAAGGCGAGGGATGAAGAAATACGCAAACATCAGATAGGCGTACGCGAGACTTGCAACCGCGATCCACTCCGTTGAGAGCGACATCAGATTGATGGCGATGTACATACCGGTCACACCCGCCAAAGTTAAACGGATGTCCGACTCGAAAACGGCCCCCGATGGAACCGGGCGGTCGGCGAACAATCGCTTGTCGATGTCACGATCTTTCAATTCATCCATCAGTCGAAGAATGAAGGCCAGCGCCAGCAAATTCCAGATGGCCAGCGCCGACCAGCCGGAAATCAGATCGACCGTCCAATCGTTGATCCGGCACACCAGAAGGGCAAAGCCGAGATACAAAAGGACCGAATTGGCCAACCGCATCGGCAGTGGAAACATGCATTGGCAATAGAGCCGCATGCGAGCCGGATACCCTGACTGTGGTATCATCCGGTGAAACACGATTTCATACGAACGCGACATGTTCTTCGTCTCCTTCGTCATTGCGTCAGATGTGACTGCATTCTTCATGCCGGACTACCCTCTATTCCGTCGTTGCGGGTTAAGTTCGTGTGCGATGTGCAATTACCGGACGCACGGACGGGCTTACCGGGCGAACGCGGTGGGTAGGACGGTGACGTGCTGGATACGCCATCCCCACCGCCGGAACGGGCGGCACCAGCACCCGAAGAGCGCGTGGCATAACTTCGATATCAAACCGATGCCCTTCCAGACGAACCTCGCCGTCGCCGAAGAAGCGCATCGGCTCTTCACACGAAAGGACCAGGTGCGAAGACTGTAACCGGATGACATTGTCCGGTTCGTGTCGAAATGGCCTGATTGTCTGCGCCACGGCCCTGATTGTTCGAGCAATGTGAGATGACCTTTCGATAATGAACAGGTCGCAGCGGCCATCGCTGTTGACCGCCTTGGGCGCAACTGTAAACGAGTGCCCGAGTTTTGACTGATTGGCCACGAGGAGCGACAGCGGATCACAGGTGAAACAGTTGCGCTCTGATTCGACGGTCACACGGCCTCGCGAGCGGCTGAGCGTCCCGCTGAGAGCCAACAGCGTCAGGAGATAGCTATGCGAGCCGAGGGCGCGAAAGAACCGGCCGACCAGAGTTGTGTCATGTTTGAGATATTCGGCCCGCTCGAGCGCCTCACACGGGAGCCCCAGGCCGCCAACGGTGGCGAAGTACCAGTTGTTGACTCGAATCAAATCAACTCGACGAGTCCAACAGGCCGACAGCTCCGAAACCGCCAGCATGTCTTTCTCGGTGATCCGCATCTGACCGGCAAAATCGTTGGCTGTCCCGTTGGGCAGAACCGCCACGGCCGTTTCTGTACCGACCACGCCGTTGATGACTTCGTTCAGCGTACCATCCCCCCCAACCGCCACGACCACGTCGGCGCCGCTCGCCGCGGCCCTGGCCGCGATATGTCTCGCATGCCCGGGGAATTCGGTGGCGAAGGTGGTCAATTCGGCCTTGCGATTGAGCGCCGCCAATCGGCTGTCCAGCGAATCAGAAGCAAGTTGCCGATGGTATCCATTTACAATCACTATGCCACGCATGATCGGTGCCTCGCTTCCCTTTGCGGAATCAAGACAGCATGTCTTCCCCAATTCGTCTTTAGACAGTACTCAAGAATGTTGGGGAAATATTCGACAAGATGACGCGGCTCGATTCCGACCGGTCCCAGGATTGACTCTCTACGGGCCGTGTCAAGGTTGCGGCTGATCGACATATACGGGTGGTAGGCGTCCAGCGGCGACGGTCTTTCGCATCGCCGGTTTTCTTCTCCCAGCCAGGACAGTTTCGGGCGATGATGTTCAGGTGACCTCCCCGCTGGGCT
>JBGOTX010000441.1:0-2534 GCA_041476705.1 Candidatus Zixiibacteriota bacterium | reverse complement strand
GCCAGTGTTCCCGCCGCCACGAATGTCAGCAGAGTCAACAGCGCGAGACCGAGTCGGGATGTCAGGCGATAGTATGAGTTGGTCATGGTCTTCATGAGCGTATCCTCAGCTTAGAATTGAATTCCGGTTGAGAACGCGACGTTGGCGCCCCGGGACGAATACCCCGAAAGCGTGGAGCCGGTCACGACTGCGGCATCCAGATAGAACCCGAAGAACTTCAGCCCCGAACCGAACGAGAGGGCGGCGTTTCGATTCCCACCGACTGAGTACCCCGCGCGCAATGGGAGGAATGGTAACATTGACAATTCAGCGCCGGCCGAGAGGCGGGGTTTGGTCGACGCGCCGGGGGCAGTGCGGAATCCCTGCTCCCAGTCCGCCGCCCAGATGAGCTTGCCGGAGGTTTTGCCGAAGCCAACGGTCAGCCGGGCGGGCAGAGTGGTGGTAAAGCTGGGAATGGCCCGGGTGTAGTTTTCCGATACGACGTACTCGGCGTTGGAGTTGGCAATCGTTACGGTGTCGAAGCTGAAAAGGTAGCCGCGCTCTTCGGTCTTCTTGTCCCACGTGAGTCGGCTTATGATGCTCTCGATTTTGGCGCCGACCGTGTACGTCTTGTTGAGTTTCATGGCCGCGCCGAGATCAATGGCGTACCCGGTGCCGCCGGTCGAAGTGCGGGCGATCACATGACCGGCTCCCTGGAAGCCGGTCGCAAAGGTGGCGATGCCTCCCTGGAGGTCGGTTACTTCTTCATAGGCGATTCCACGGATATATCGACCGGTCACACCAACGGCCAGTTGGCGCGATCCTTGCTCGAAAATCGACGTGCCGAAGGATGCGTTGGCCGAAGCGTAGCTGATGGCGCTCGAATACGAGCCGGTAACATCGATGGTATCGGCGAACGTATTTCCGTTGAAAATCAGATCGATGATGTCCTTGCTGAGATTGATATCCGCCGCCGCCATGCCATCGGCGGAGAAGGCCACATGGCCCAGCGCCAGCGACATGGTCGTGACATCGACATCAGCCGACAGCTTGAGCCCCTCGGCGGGAACTTTGCTCAGGATGTCGCTTTTGTCGGCGTCAGTAAGAAACGCGCCGGTGTACTTGTTGTAGTCGGACAGCGTGAAGCTGTTATTCGTGATCGAAGCGCCTATCCCGACAAACTCAAGGCCGCTGTTTTTGTATTGGGTCAATCCCAGGTTGGCGGGATTGTAGCGCGCGGCGGTCGGGCCGGAAGCCAGGACCGTATAGGCCCCGCCCATGGCCACGGCCCGAGCGGACGAGTGGTCGGTGGCGTTCGAAATAGTGGCGAGCAGAGCCGCCGTCAGGACTGTCGCAACGAACGTACCGAAACGGAACTGCGGTGTAGTGGTGTATTTCATGGCCTACCCCTTTCAAAACTTTCCGTCGAAGCGGTACTCGATCTCGAGCCGTCCGACTATGCCGACATAATCCTGCGCGGTGAGTTTTACCGGCTGACTGCCGGTGCTGTCGAGCGTAATATCGTTAGCGATCCAGAGTGTCCGGTTCCGAAGAACCTGGAAATCGGCGCTGTCGAGGGGCACGATCTGTTCGCCGGTCGAAGCCGCGCTCGAGACAATACCCGCACCGTCGACCGGAGCGGCGTTGATGAACAAGTTATCGATGACCACCTGCGGGGTGGTGTAGGCGCTGGCCGAATCGCCGTTGAGATACAGATTGATCCGCGCCCCCAGCGGCAGATGATTATTAAGCGTATAGACCAGGCGCGCCTCGATAATGTGGTCGGCGATGTTGTCCATGGCGTTCGAGTCGAGCGATTCTTTCGACAGACTCGGCCGTACCGTTGACTGGTGCAGGACCACATCCAACGGGGCGTTGATTCGCACCGTTGCGTGCACAAAGTCGGAGGCAGTGAGTGTTCCGGCGGTGACGCTGTCCCCAAACGAAGCCGTGCCGGTGACGTTTATGGAAGACGGCAATGGCCACAGGAAATCGGCCACCGATGTGTCGGTGATGACGGTGAGGGTCGGGTTGCCGACCGAACCGCGGGCCACCGTGCCTGATAGGGAGAGCGTCTTGCCGTTATTCCCCTGTACCTGAACGGTGAGTGAGCCGGGGAGGTCGACCGCGCTGGTAATGTCCAAACTCAATGTGGCGTGGGCGAGCTGAACCGAATCGAACCCCTGTGGAACGGTGATGCTCTGGTCCACCGGATTGATCGCCACACTCGTGGGGGCGATGACGCCGGTCACTGACTGGAGAGAAAGATTATTCAGATCAACCGAGACATCATAGCTAAGATTCTGATCGACCATGACAAGAGAAGCTCCTGAACCGGCGGACGAAGCGACGACGTCGGCAGTGATACTCTGCGGTACTGTCGAGTCGGATGGAGTCAGGACGCATCCGGCGAGGTTGACCGAGTCGTTTACCGTGGCGTTCGCCGCGAGATTGCGATTGACGACCAGCGGCAGTCCATTTTTGAGCAGGTCGGGAAAGGTGATCGCCAGCGAAGAGGCCAGCGGCGTGTTATTGGTTATCGACATCGACAGTAT
>JBGOTX010000440.1:0-2536 GCA_041476705.1 Candidatus Zixiibacteriota bacterium | reverse complement strand
GACCTGACTTGCCTCGATTCCGCCATTGAGAGAGTCACGTCACCCTGAGCCTGTCGAAGGGCGACGTGACAGAAGCAATCTGTCTTCTCTTCGTAGGTCGGGATCCTTGTGATCCCGACAATCTTTCCTGTAGGTCGAAACCCCTGCGGTTTCGACATCCTTCCTGAAAAGTTGCGTCTGGTCCTAGTCCGGCCAGAGCCGGACGAGACCTGACGCCATATCGCCGGAAAGGATCTGCCGGGACATTGAAAGATTGACAGCATGGAGACTGTTTGATAGGATAAGAAGAACCCAACATGAATGTTGGGCTACCAGGGCAAAGAGGAAGAACGTTGTAGCATCGTGTTGCCTTGGCCACCGGACGGAAATGGTAGAGGGACACAAGTTATGGAATCCTATCTTGTGCATGGATTTAAAGTGAGTTTCATAGCAATGGTGATCGTTATTTCCCTTATGGTGCGCGCGGGTTATCAGCGCACAAAAGGAGATAAGTCACGATCAACTTATTGGTTGGCTGGATATGTAGTGGATGAGTCAAGGGGATGCTTATGGCGTGTTCTGGCACCACTTGTGCAAGCCGCAATAATCACGATCTTTCTCCTGCTAATCGAGGCGATATCAGGAAGGCAAATCCCAATCTGAGCCCGGTGGCCCACCGCTTGCGGTGGATTCCCTCGATATTAAAAGGTTCGGTCAGGTCTTGCGCCGACAACGTCGGCGTGTGACCTGACCGCCTCGCCTCCACTTTCCCCACCAACTCGCCCCTGATTCCGAAATCGCGCATATCAATGATGAACTATGCTCGCTTCAGGAAAACCCACCCGTTGGGTGGGGTACTGACTGTTGTGAAAGAAGGGAAGGCGAAACCATGGAACTTTTTAGTTTAACAAAACGAACCCAATTTGGCGCGGTCAGGTGAGCCGCCTGACCAGCCAACTATCCGCCGCCCTGTGAAACAAAGCCAAACCCCCATTCTGGTCCAACAACTTGCCGGGCCGTCGAAGAAAAATAAAAGGCGATGTCAAACAAACCCATTTTCTCCGCTGGTGCGGCCTGTCGTCTAAACATTGCCTCAACACCTGTCTAAGCATACATTCCCGCCGTGAAGCAAGGGTACAATCGTACGTTTCTCGCAATCGACTATGGCAAACGCCGGATTGGACTGGCAAAGAGCGACCCGCTGGGTGTGATCGCTTCGGCGCTGGGCACACTCGAAGTTCGCTCACGTGGCGATGCGGTAACACAGGTACGGCGGGTGATCGATGAATATCAGCCAAACGCTCTCGTCATCGGGTATCCGGTTTTGTCATCGGGCGACCGTTCACCGATGTGCGATGAAATTGATTTGTTCATCGGCGAATTGGTATTGTTCTGGAAGGGCCCGATACATAAAGTCGACGAGGACTATTCGTCCTCCGAGGCGACCGACCTGCTCCATGCACACGGTAAGCGGGTGGGTAAAGATAAGGGACGGGTCGATCGGCTGGCGGCGGTCGTGATTTTGAGACGGTATCTTGATGAACAATCACGCGCCTAAATTTGCCTGGTGGGAATATCCGCTGTATGTGGCGGTCGCGCTCGTTTTTGCAGTTCTCGGAGTCGTGGTAGTAGCGCTGAAAGTTCTTCAGGTTCTCTGGCGAATCATTACATGGCCAGTAAGGCGTCCGCTTCGTCTGGCGATCACGGTCGTTTTCGGCCTGATCGTAGTTGCAGGGGTGTTGATTTATCTCTACACCCGCCCGGTTGACCTCGGTACGCGGGTGGCGACTGTGATCATCAAGCCCGGTGATGATCTGGGAACGGTCGCGGCTGAATTGCGCCGGCTGGGGGTTATTCGCAATCGTTCGATGCTGTCATACTCCGCCCAATGGCTGGGCATCGATCGCACCTTGACCCCGGGTCGATATGATTTCACCGGACGTATATCAATTCTTTCGGTTCTCAACAAACTGCGGGCCGCCGATCTGGTGCGGGTCAAAATCACCGTATATGAAGGGGCTCCGATCTGGCGAGTGGCGGGAATCCTGGCGCGGGCGCTGGAGGCCGATTCGAGTTCGGTCATGCGGCTCATGCGAGATTCGAGTTTTGCCCGCAGTTTGAATGTGCCGTACCTTGAAGGGTACCTGTATCCCGAAACGTACGTTGTTCCTTGGGGGACGCCGCCGGAAGTCGTGGTGGCGGAGATGGTTCATATGTTCCGCGCCAAGACAGACTCGCTGTGGTCGGCGTCCCTGCCGCCGGGCTTGAACCGGGAAGAAATCCTGAAACTGGCTTCGATTATTCAGGCCGAAACAAGACTTGAAGCCGAACTGCCGAAGGTGTCGTCGGTTTATCTCAATCGCCTGCGACTGCGGATGCGCCTCGATGCCGACCCGACTGTCATTTACGGTTTGGGGGGATTGACTCGGCCGCTCATGCTCGCCGATCTCAAGCTGGCCACACCATACAACACCTACGTTCGCTACGGTCTGCCGCCGACGCCAATCAATTCCCCCGGCCTACCGGCCATCAGGGCGGCGCTTCGGCCGGACACTTC
>JBGOTX010000439.1:0-2538 GCA_041476705.1 Candidatus Zixiibacteriota bacterium | reverse complement strand
CGGCCTGGGTCTCCTTCATGCTCTGATGCTGGCCGATCAGAACGATGAGCGTCAATGGTGGATAGCTCTTGACGTAAACAACCAGATAATTCGAAAGACCATAGAGCTTGGCGGGACGATTTCCGGTGAACATGGCATAGGACTCGGGCACAAGGACCTGTTTGAACTGGAACACGGTAGCGCCGTGACATTGATGCGGCAGATCAAGCGCCAGTTTGATCCACACCTGATTTTGAATCCGGGCAAAATCTTCGACATGTAGACACCCGCTCCTCCACTTTTCTACATCATCAACCCGAAACGCCGTGCGATCGACGGGTTACCTTTCCGTAGGAAATCATTTCCGATCACACCAAAATGGAGGCGCATTGTCGACTCTTATTCGCATATCCGGCTGTGGTACAGAGTGATCGATAGGTTTGCGAGTTGAATCACGCCACTATATGCGTCTTTTCCGCCTAACTGCTAATCTCTCAATAAGTTTTAGCTCAACTTCTGTCAAATGTGCCGATATAGTCTTGTGAAGAAAATGACAAAGGGATGACAAAGGACCAGGGAGGTCATACTAACCAAATGAAACATCAAATCGCTCACGCAGGCAGACTGGTGATGGTCGCGACGGTCGCTATTTTCATGCCGTTGCTGGCCACATCCGCGAGAGCACAGAGTCAACCTACCGACGCCGACTGCATGAACTGTCACGATGGGTACGACAAATCGCTTGTTGGAAGCGCGCATCGTCTTGGTTCAACGGTGACCAAACCGGCCGTGGCGGTCGCGTGCATCTCGTGCCATACCGGGTGGGACAAGCACCTCGATGATCCGAAAATCGGCAATATCGCCAATCCGAGCCGGCTTTTCGGAAAAGACGCGGTTGAGGCGTGCACTGCATGCCATACCCCTCACCGGAATCTGGACAACTATGGTGGTGACGTCCACACCAATCTGCAGACCAACTGCAGTTCCTGTCACAAGGTGCACAACAATTCCGGATCGCTGTTGATTGACGGCGATGCGAAATTCTGCTGGAACTGCCACCAGGCCACCCAGACCAAGTTCTCTCGCCGCTCGGCCCATCCGGTAAAACAGGGCGACGTGACTTGTCTGAGTTGTCACCGATTCACGCGCCGAACCGATCAGAATGCTGCCTACGGCTTTGACAACACCTGCCGGAATTGCCATTCCGACAAGGGCGGCCCATACCTTCACGAACATCCGGTGGCAAACGCGTATATGCCCGACGGCAACGGCTGTGTGGAGTGCCACGAACCACACGGCAGTGAAAACGATCAGCTCCTGAAGCAACCCAAAGCCCTGCTTTGCAACCATTGTCACGCCGTTCCGACTCACAACACCGCTCATGGCGGCGTGTATGCCGGAATGGATTGTCTGACCTGCCACGCGGATATCCACGGCTCATCAACCAGCGGCAAACTTCTCTCAAGCGATATCAGCACGATGTTCGGCCAGAGTTGCTGGTGTCACGGCGTGAACTGAGGAGGCGGAGAAATGAAACAGAAATACACAGCACTTGCGATCTTCGCCCTACTGGCCGCGATACTTGCTCCGACGGTTGACGCGGTCAACTCGGGGTCGGGTACGGTGAAGTTTGGATACACATTCCTGGACGACGAGGGTTCTCGGGCCTTGAATCAAGAGACATTCAACACGTATGAAGGATTAGGCCTGTCACTCAAACAATGGCGCTACGATTGGGACAACGGAATGAGGTTAAAGGCCGATTTGACCAATCTCACTCTTAACAACCGAAATCTCCGGTTATCGATCGGTAAACCGGGTCGATTCGGGCTGTCCGCGACCAACAGCCAGTATCGCCGGGTGTACGATTCGAGCGGCAACGACTTCACGCGCCGCCGTACAACCAATGTCCAGGCCAACTTTCAGCCGAATCGATACGTCAAGTTCAACGCCGGGTACGGCCTGACTGAAAAGCACGGCACCGACTTTTTTGTCCTGCCGGCCTTCAGCGATACCGTTTCCCGGAGCGCCGACTGGTCGCAGAAGATGTACAATGCCGGCGCGCAAATCGGCGACCGGTACGGCTTCTTCAAAGTTGATTATCGCCGCTTCGACTTCACCGATAATACTCCCGCCGCGCTCAATCGAACGGCCGACCAGATCAATCTTCAGGCCTCATCTACTGTACCCCGACTCAGGTGGGCATACGTGTCGGGAGGGCTGAATTACCGCAAGGACAAGTTTGATCATACGGCCACTGAACTGACAACCAGCCAATACTGGGGTGGGACCAACCTCTATGTCACGCCGACTCTGGTGATCGACTATCGACTCATCTACGCTATCACCAAGCGTAACGCACCGGCGCAGACAATCGATAATGTTCAAAACACGGTGATGATCGGCAAAGCGTGGGGTCACTGGGGCGGCGCGCGGGTTGGTTACGAAAACCGTGTTTCGGACGACTTCGTGAACCGGACAAAATCCGATGGCTTCCTGGCTAATGCCTGGGCACGGCCCACGATTAAATGGTACTTGAGCGGCGGCCTCGCGACGAGG
>JBGOTX010000438.1:0-2540 GCA_041476705.1 Candidatus Zixiibacteriota bacterium | reverse complement strand
GTCGTGCGTGACATGAACCATCGCCACTCCGACCTCGCGCTGGAGCCTGACGATCTCCTGCCGCATACGCACCCGAAGGTCGGCGTCGAGGTTGGACAGCGGCTCATCCAGAAGAAAAATCGACGGCTTGCGGATGATGGCGCGGCCGAGGGCGACCCGCTGGCGTTGCCCTCCCGATAGTTGCGCGGGGCGATCATGCAAACGGTCGGACAGCCCCAGCATGGTGGCGATCTCATGCACCCGTTGTCTGATCTCGTCCTTGGGCATCCCAGCCACGCTCAGAGGAAAACCGAGATTCTTAGCCACCGACATATGCGGATACAGCGAATAGTTTTGAAAAACCAATGCCACGTTCCGGTCGCGCGGGCGAAGGTGGTCAACCCGCTTGTCGCCCAGGTACACTTCGCCGCTGTCGGCTTCTTCGAGTCCGGAGATGATTCGAAGGAGGGTCGATTTGCCGCACCCGGAAGGCCCCAGCAGTACCAGTAGTTCTCCCTCGGCCAGTTCAAACGACACCCGGTCGAGCACCCGCGTGCCGTCAAACGATTTGCTGATCTCTTTGACTGTCAGTCCGGGCATCAATCCATCCTCGAAATACTTCCGTTCGCGATCCGGTACCTGGTTGCGTGTGAACCGAGCGGCTCCGGGGGTTCCAGCGCCGTAGTCAAAAATAACTGCTCAAAGTCGGCAAAGCCGCTAATAAGTGCGGCCGTGCGACGCTCATCGAGTTCGGCGAAAATCTCGTCCAGCACCAACAGGGGGGCCATACGCCGTTTGACAGTCAGCATCCGGTATATCGCCAGCTTAAGGGCTACGGCCGCCGTCCGCCATTGCCCCTGCGAACCATGGGTCCGGGCCGGAAATCCGGCGATCGTGATCTCCAGATCATCCCGGTGCGGTCCGATCACCGATGTTTTCAGCGCCAGCTCCTTGGCTCGATTCCGGTCCAACTGTTCCGCAAACGCCGCTCTGATTAGATCCCGGTCATCGCATTTAGGGTCGGTTTCGAGTTGGGGCGCATACCGCATGTCGAAGGCCTCGCCTTGTGAAATGTCGAGATAATACGGCATCGCGGCATCGCGCAGTTCCCTGATAAATGCCCCGCGACGCACGGTGATTGCCGAACCGTAGTCGATCAACTGGTCATCGAACAGCGAGGCGTCCATCCGCCCCTTGAGCGCGGCGTTTTTCTGCGCGAGCGCCCGCTGGTAGGCCACCAGTTCGCGGAGGTATGTCCGGGAATGTTGCGACAGATGTAAATCGAGAAACAGCCGCCGCTGAGCCGGCGCGCCGGAAAGGATTACGCTGTCTTCGGGACCGGCCGCCACCGCACAGAACCGTTCAAACAGCTCAACTGGCCGTACCGATACCTCATCGATAGTAATCTTGCGCCTCCCCCCATTCTGATACGCCACCGCCACAGCGGTCGTACGCTGATCCGCCTCGATCCTTCCCGCCAGACGGTAGACATCCTGACCGTCCCGTAGCAGAACCGTATCAGACACGCCACGCTGGGAGCGTCCCAGGCAGAGACTGTAGATCGCCTCGAGGAGATTGGTCTTGCCGGAGCCATTGGCCCCGAAAAACACATTCACTCCGGGTTTGAACTCGATTGACAGTGATGAAAAATTTCGAAAATTGCTGATACTGACCGAGTGAATTTGCATGCACCCAAGGTACAAAAAACCACGCCCTAAATCACCCGCCAATCCAAGAGCCGTCCGGCGCCCTAGATATCCGGCCTACCAAGCGCTCCTTAGTCTGCCAGCCGTAGCGGCATCACCAGACAGAGATAGTCTTCCTTTGGAATCGCCGGACTGTAAATAATCCCGGCCGCCACCGCGCTCGACAGTTCAAAAATGGCCTCACTGCCGTCCAGTTTCGACAGAATCTCCGTGATATATGTAGCGTTATACCCGATCTCGATTGGCTCGCCGGAGTAATCGCACTCAAGTGTCTCCCGCCCCTCGCCGCCGACATCGGCATTGCTGGTCGAGAGGGAAAGTGAATTCTTCTTGAGTGAAAATTTGACCTGATGGGTGAGCGTGTTGGAGAGGATAGATACGCGACGGACCGCTCCAGCCAGCTCCTCTTTATTCACGCTGAGCTTCTTGTCGTTATGCGATGGAATTACCTGCTCAAAATTTGGATACGGCCCCTCGATCAGCCGGGAGGTCAGGACAGTGTCCCCAACAGTAAAAATGATATTGTTCTCGCCGAAAATAATCCCCACTTCGTTCACGCCGCTTTCGGCAAATTTCGGAATCAGGTTGAGCACTTTGGGTGGGATAATAACATCCTGACTCATCCCCTTAAGTTTGGAATTATCCGAGGATATCCGCGCCAGCCGGTGGCCATCGGTGGCCGCCATTTGCATCCGGTCCCCTTTGGTCTGCCATAACACGCCGTTCAATGCCGGACGTGTTTCATCGGTTGAGCAGGCAAAAGAGGTCTTACGGATCATATGCACCAGATCTTTCGCCGGCACCGGAATTTCCTTCTTGTTGTTTACCGCCGGAAGTTTTGGAAAATCCTCCGCC
>JBGOTX010000437.1:0-2542 GCA_041476705.1 Candidatus Zixiibacteriota bacterium | reverse complement strand
CGTGGGACGAAGTATGGTGCAAAATTGACCGTAGCTCGTTGCCATCCTTGGGAGCGCAGAGGGTAACATTCGGCACCGTGCTCAAATAAGCGATATCGAACACTCCGTGGTGGGTAGGGCCGTCGTTCCCGACCAGCCCGGCGCGATCCATGCAAATCACCACCGGCAATTTCTGAATCGCCGTGTCGTGAATAATCTGATCGTACGCCCGCTGGAGAAAGGTCGAATATATCGTCACATACGGTTTGGCGCCTTCGGCGGCCAACCCGGCGGCAAAGCAGGTGGCGTGACCCTCGGCGATACCGACATCGAAAAACCGATCGGGGTATTTCTCGGAAAACGCGACCAGTCCGGTGCCCGAGGCCATGGCGGCGGTTATGGCCACAACCCGTTTGTCGCGCCCGGCCAGTTCGAGCATGATTCGGCCAAAAACTTCAGTGTACGATGGCAGTCCCGATCCGCCCGATGATTTCACCGCCTTGCCGGTTTCGGGATCGAATTTGGATACGCCATGATATTTGAGCGCATCATCTTCCGCCGGGGCATACCCTTTCCCCTTTTTCGTGGCCAGATGCAACATGACCGGACCGCCGAGTTGCTTGAGGTCCTGAAGCGTTCTGATTAACAGCGGCAGGTCGTGACCATCGATCGGTCCAAAGTACCGGAACCCCATCTCCTCGAAAAGCATACCGGGGACAATCAGCGACTTGAGCGATCCTTCGATTCGATGCACGAGTTTTCTGATGATTTCGGGGCGTTTGAATTTGCCGGTCAGCTCCCAGACCTCGCGGCGGAATCGGTTCACCTTTTCGTCGGCCATGATGGAGGTCAGGTAGCGCGACATCGACCCGACATTTTTGGAAATGGAAAAGGTGTTGTCGTTGAGCACTACGAGGAGATTCCGGCGAAGCGACCCGGCGTTGTTCATCCCCTCGAAAGCCAGCCCGCCGGTCATGGCGCCATCGCCGATCACCGCGATGACCTTATTCTGACTGCCGGCCAAATCGCGGGCCACCGCAAAACCGAGGGAGGCGGAGATCGAAGTCGAGGCATGCCCTGCGCCGAAATGATCGTACTTCGATTCCTCGCGGCGGGCATACCCGGCCAGTCCATTGTAACAGCGAATGGTGCCGATCTGCTCGCGGCGACCGGTCAATATTTTGTGGACATAGGTCTGATGGCTGACATCCCAGATAATGCGGTCGGACGGCGTGTCGAAGACGTAATGCAGGGCGAGTGTCATTTCGACCGCACCCAGATTGGAGGCCAGGTGTCCGCCGGTTTCGGAAACCGCCGAGACAATCTCGGTGCGGATTTCCTCGGCCAGTTCCACCAACTGATCGACCGACAGCTTCTTGAGGTCGGTAGGACTATTTATGGTCGGCAGGTATTTCATGTCAGTTTAGTAAGATACCGGTTACTTCTCGCGTTGTCCAATATACCGGGCAATATAGGCCAGCACGTTGTCCTCATATGATTCAAATACCGCCAGCGCCTCGTCGATCAGAGCGGCGGCGTCAGTCCGGGCTTGCTTGAGCCCCACTGCCGCCGGATAGGTCGCTTTCTGGTTTTTACTATCGGAGCCGACATCCTTTCCAAGAATTGTTGCGTCTCCTTCAATATCAAGAATATCGTCGACAATCTGAAACGCCAGGCCGATCTTCTCACCATACGTGGTCAGACGGGCCAAAGTGCGCTGGTCAGTTCCGGCCAGGATAGCGCCGATCCTTACAGAACCCCTGATTAGCGCGCCGGTCTTGCGCGTATGGATATTCACGATTTCTCGTCTATCCACGTTGCGCCCTTCAGCTTCGAGATCAGCCACCTGACCGCCGAGCATACCCGATGTCCCGACCGCCGCTGAAAGTTCGGTGACCGCGGCAATACACCCGGTCCGAGCCATCAACTCGAACGCGACCACATGCAAGGCATCGCCGGCCAGCACTGCCAGGGCTTCGCCGAATTTCTTGTGCACGGTCGGCAGGCCGCGGCGAAGGTCATCGTCGTCCATGCACGGCAGGTCGTCATGGATAAGCGAATAGGTATGAACCATCTCAAGCGCAGCCATGGCAAAATGAACCGGGGCATCCTGTTCGGCCGGTTGGCCACCGCAGTATTCGAAAGCCGATAGGCACAAGATCGGGCGGAGGCGCTTGCCGCCGGCCATAAGCGAATACCGCATCGCTTCGTGAAGCGACTTCGGCTCGGCATCAACCGATGGTGCGTACCGAGCGAGAAGACCATCCACCATCAGCCGCGTCGATTCGAGATACGCCTTCCCGTCGACCGAGCGCACCGGCATCACTTCGACTCCTCGTCCGGTTCAAACTGCTCCTCGACCAATTGTCCGCGCTTGTCGGTAATGATCTTGATTTTCTTTTCGGCGTCGGCGAGTTGCAGGTCGCAAAACTTAGCAATCTCCAGCCCTTCGGTGTACAGCTTGATGGCGTCGTCGAGCGTGGTCTCGCCCGATTCGAGCTGGGTGGTTATCTCTTCGAGCCGCGCGACTGCCGACTCGTAATCGGTATATTTCTTTTTGGCG
>JBGOTX010000436.1:0-2545 GCA_041476705.1 Candidatus Zixiibacteriota bacterium | reverse complement strand
TCTTTGAGCCGGGGGCAACTCAGAAGATATTTGAGTTATCGAAACTCAGACTTGACTGCGTATGACAGTTTGTCGATTATTCGAAATGATTGCGCGGTCAAGGGATGCGTGCTTCCTCGCATCGATCCGGCCCGCGATCATGAATTCCGTGCAGAGGAACAGGACCGACGCCGGCGAGTCCAGTCAGTGAGTTGTTTCCGCAAATACTATGTCGCCTACTCGATCACAGCTCTTGCCCGTTCTCCGAAGCTACTGTCAGTTTGGGTTTCCGATCTCCCAAAGGTCATGGGACTGGCTGGAGCTACCGGAACTCGCCGGCTCGCCTCCTAACGAGAGTCCGGCAATCGAGATCTATCAGTTGCGCCGGTTGGCTAAACGGGTCAACGAGCGGCGCTCTGAGAGCACCCAAACTACCGAACCGATTCACGGCGGTGAGCTCGCTTCGGTGAGCTTCATTGTCGATGTATTTCGCTATGTCATAGAGGTGTACAGTCAAGACCAACAGCCCGGTGTGATACGTCACGGACTCGACTTTACTGCCCGACAATTCGGTCGAGCGACGATATCCGAACCCCCACCATCGTTTGTCCGGCTCTTTCCTCCGATTCCGGTGTTGCAGGGAAATCAGACCGGCGCAGAATACCTGACCGCCTCCCTGAACGCTCCTCTGTCCATCGACCGGCTCGTGCGCGAGATCATTCTCCTATTTCTTTCTTCCGCGAACCCGGCCTTCAGGCCATTTCAAGTACTGTTCGATGACAGAGACTTAAGGACCGAGTCACCTTATGTTCCTATGGTGAAGGCGTTGGAGGAATTCTTTGCCACGCAACCCCCGTTCACGCCGGTGGGCCTCACGCTTTTTGAATGCCTCTACGCGCCTATCCGGGCTTGCCCCACTTCCCTAAGAGATCAGGTCAATTACATCCGCACGCATTGGGCGCATTTCCTACCGGTGGACTTGTTGGAACGGCTGCAATTGGCGCTTGATATTCTGGAGGAAGAGCGAATGCTGCGGGGTCTGGGTCCGGGACCAAGCGAGGTGTTGCGTTTCGACCGCGACATCCATCGCAAGTATCTCGGCTATGCCGAAACGGCCGCCTTCAGTCAAGATGCCGACTGGATGTCCAACACCATCCTGATGGCCAAGACCGTGTACGTCTGGTTGTTTCAGCTCTCACGGAAATACCGGCGTGACATTCGCCTGTTGAGTGATATCCCCGATGAGGAACTTGACCAGCTTGCCGTGTGGGGGATTTCCGGACTGTGGCTTATCGGTCTCTGGGAGCGATCGTCGGCGTCAGGCCGGATAAAGCAGATCATGGGCAACCCGGAGGCGGCGGCGTCCGCTTACTCACTCTATGATTATGTTATTGCGCACGATTTGGGCGGTGAAGACGCTTTCCAGCAACTCAAGCATCGTGCCTGGCTTCGCGGTATCAGGTTAGCCAGCGATATGGTTCCCAATCATGTAGGGATTTACTCGAAATGGGTTGTCGAGCACCCTCAGTGGTTTGTGCAAACCGACTACCCGCCGTTTCCTGCGTATCAATTCACCGGGGTCGATCTGTCAGAGGATCAGCGGGTCTGCATTCAAATCGAGGATGGGTATTGGCAACATCGCGACGCCGCGGTCGTATTCAAGCGAACCGATCAATGGACCGGCGAGTCGAAGTACATCTATCACGGCAACGACGGTACCAGCATGCCGTGGAACGACACGGCACAGTTGAATTTCCTGTTGCCGGAGGTACGCGAAGCGGTTATCCAGATGATTCTCCACGTAGCTCGAAATTTTCCGATCATCCGCTTTGATGCGGCCATGACACTGGCGAAGAGACATTTCCAGCGGCTCTGGTATCCTCAGCCGGGAGACGGCGGGGCCATCCCTTCTCGTGCCGGTCAGGGCATGACCAGGGAGGAATTCGATCGCGTCATGCCCGTGGAGTTCTGGCGGGAGGTAGTTGATCGGGTGGCTCAGGAGTCGCCGGACACACTTCTCCTGGCCGAGGCATTCTGGCTGATGGAAGGATACTTCGTACGCACTCTGGGCATGCACCGCGTGTACAACAGCGCTTTTATGAACATGCTCCATGCGGAGGACAACGCCAACTACCGCACGACAGTCAAGAATGTGCTGGAGTTCAGTCCGGAAGTACTCAAGCGATTCGTCAATTTCATGAACAACCCCGACGAGCGTACGGCGGTGGATCAATTCGGCCGTGGTGACAAATACTATGGCGTGGCCGTTATGATGGTCACGATGCCCGGACTGCCTATGTTCGGTCATGGCCAAATCGAGGGGTTCGCCGAAAAATACGGCATGGAGTACCGCCGCTCGTACTGGGATGAGCAAGTTGATCAGCATATGGTGCACCGCCACGAGACTGAGATACTCCCCCTTATGCGGCGTCGTCACCTTTTCAGCGGGGCGACCAATTTTGCTCTCTATGACTTCACTACGCCGGACGGTTGGGTTGATGAAAATGTCTTCGCATACTCCAATCGAATTGGTGGAGAGTGCGCGATTATCATGTATAACAATGCC
>JBGOTX010000435.1:0-2546 GCA_041476705.1 Candidatus Zixiibacteriota bacterium | reverse complement strand
CAGTTCACAGATTCAGGTCGGCAGGTCATCGCGATGTCGCCGGATGGGACGCGCTTCGTGTATGTCGCGAACAATCAGCTTTACGTGAAGGCCACGAGTGACGCACCGCCGATCGTCATTCCCGGGACGGCGATCGCGCAAGGTGTGTCGAATCCCGTGTTCTCACCCGATGGCCGGTCACTCGCTTTCTGGTCGGCCGCAGACCACACGTTGAAGCGAATCGCCCTCGCTGGAGGGACTCCCGTGACCATCTGTCAGGCGGACGATCCATTTGGCATGAGTTGGGGGCCGGACGACGAGATCGTCTTTGGGCAAGGTGCGAAGGGTATCATGCGCGTTTCCGCTAACGGCGGTGGACCAGAAACGATTGTGACGGTCAAAGGTGACGAACTGGCGCATGGACCTCAGATTCTGCCCGGAGCCGAAGCGGTGTTGTTCACAATCGCCCTGCGTACCGCCGGGGCAACTGATTGGGACAAGGCGCAGATCGTCGTGCAGTCGTTGAGTTCCGGTGTCCGAAAAAAGGTTATTGAGGCGGGAAGCGATGCCCGGTATATGCCGAACGGACATATCGTGTATGCGCTTGCTGGAAGGTTGCTTGCGGTTCGGTTCGACCTTCAGCGTCTCGAAACAATGGGTCGAGCCCTGCCGATCATTGACGAGGTGCGGACTGCCGGCGTGACGGGTACCGCCCAATTCAGTTTCTCAAGTGCCGGCTCACTTGTCTATGTACCAGGGAGGCACGCTCAGAATCAATTTGCGCTCGTCGACCGCAACGGCGGTCGAAAGACGATTGGGTTCCTCCCGGATTCATTCAACAACCCTCGGATTTCGCCGGACGGAAAGCAAGTGGCGGTTGATGGTGAAAACAGTATCTGGATCGCCGAGCTGTCCAAAATCTCGTCCCTGCGTCGGCTCACGACGGGAGGGAACCAAACCAGTTGGCCGATCTGGAATGGCGACGGGACCCGGATTGTTTTCACCTCCGACCGCAACGGCGGGGAGCGTGCGCTGTTCTGGGTGCGGGCCGACGGCACGGGGGAAGCGGAACTACTGGTGAAGCCCGCCCGCGCGCCGGAATTCTGGCCGTCGCCAACAAACCCGTGGTTTTCGTACATTACGGTCAAGGATGGGAAGGGGAACTTCGATATCTGGACCTACTCGCCAGCGGGCAAGAAAGCCGTGCCTGTGATCGAGACGACCCCGAGCGCTCAGCTCGGCAGCCGATTTTCGCCCGACGTTAAGTGGCTGGCCTATCAGTCCAACGAAATGGACCGCGCGGCCGTCGACGGCCAACTTGGGCAATTTCAGGTGTTCGTGGAGCCGTTCCCCCGCACAGGAGCCAGATTCCAGATCACGACGCAGGGTGGGAACCGTCCGCTGTGGTCGCCCAATGGGCGGGAACTCTTCTATGACGATGGTGAACGATTGTACTCTGTAGCCGTTCGCACCCAGCCAACCTTTACGTTTAGCGAGCCTATGGCGCTGCCGATCACAGGCTTCGCACAACCAGTCTTACGCAGAAATTACGACCTCATGCCCGACGGTAAGCAGTTCTTGATGATGTTCCACACGGCCCCGCAGGTTGACATTGTTTCCAATTGGTTTGAGGAACTAGAGCGACGCGTCCAATCTCAGTGATCACCAATGATAGATATAACGATAGCTGTCAATAGACCAATTTTGATGTAACTCGGCATCCCCGAGAGTCTATGAGGTCGGGCGCTGTTTGGTATGCAGTTGAAGAATCCTCCTGACAATACAACATTAATATTGTCGCTGAATTGATGAAGGGGATCACTAAGAACCCAACCTAACATCCACCGAAGTCATTTGATTGAAAAATTATACTGTTGACTCCCTCAGTGGAAATAAAGAGAGACTGGGAAGGCGTACAAGTTCATGAGGCTCGCACGCTTTTCGTGGCTCAGATAACAAGACAACTTATGTCTGAGTTACCGAATTTGGGCCTGTAATTTTTCCGTTTTCAGTTGTTCCCTTAAAGCCTGCATGTCTTTGCGGCTCCGGAAATTTAAGCGGGCCACTTTACTTATTCGCGAATATGGGACTACAACCTCTGGCGGATACACGCGGTCATTGAGGGCAATTTGGCGCGTCTCCGCTCCACGTGTGGGCAACAAGTATTCGGTCCATTTCTCCGTCGCCGGATCGAAGCGGCCTAGCGTATCGCTGTTCTCCATATTCATCCAAACAATATGATTCTTGTCGACGGCGGTAGAATAGGCACCAGCATCATTACTCGGAATTGGATAGTACTTTACCTCGTTCGTGCGAATGTCGACCCGGGCCAGGTTGTCTCCCCAAAAGTCCCCTACCCAAACATAGTTCCCGTTTCGGTCGGCACTCAGCCGCCGTGGACCCTGCGCCCATGGGACGGCTACCTGGATATTTGATCCAGCCGAAGCATAGAACTTCCGATCTTCATCTGTGAAGAGTTCCATTTTTTCAGCGCGGGGAGGAAAGCGAACCTCTGAAACTTTACCGGTGGCAATGTCGCCCTTGCTGAGAATATCGATCGGCATCTG
>JBGOTX010000434.1:0-2553 GCA_041476705.1 Candidatus Zixiibacteriota bacterium | reverse complement strand
CATCTGGAGATACTGTTTCTGTTTGATCGGGTGGGCGAGCAGGATATCTGCACCGGCGCGCGACCACCTCGGGGGAATGTCAAATACGCACCGGTTGGCATATTCGCGCAGAGAGCCAAGAGCCGCCCGAACCGAATCGGTGTAACCGTGGTGCGACTTTTGTCGCGCGAGGGTCGGACACTGACCGTGGCCGGACTGGACGCGATCGATGGTACGCCGGTGCTGGATATAAAACCGGTGTTTCGGGAGTTCCTGCCCAAGGGTGAAATCCGCCAGCCGGACTGGGCGACCGAGTTGCTGAAGGAGTACTGGTAGGCGGGGGCGATCCCGAATTGGGTTCGCCTTGCATCGGTCCTAATTGTTCGTGAGTGGCGGCCGTCCCCGTCCGCCACTTTGTTGTGGGCGGCAGACATCCTGTCTGCCCCCTTTCAACGGGCACATAGAATATGTGCCGCGCACGAGAATTGGCTTCGCTGACGAAATCGCCCTACAAGTCTGGCCCCCTACATGGCTCCGTTTCACAGCGGCGCCGAGCATCTCGGGACGATGTGTCCGCGGCCGGAAGATGAAGCGGCACATGGGAAATACGCCGACATGGGTTTGTTTCACATCGCACCGCGAATTTTCGCGGAGTGGCCGTTTCGGCCTCCACAAATTGGGTTCGTTTCCTAATTAAAAAGATTCTACGTTTGGCACTTCTCCACAATGTGGTGTCATGCCTCCCGGCTTGATGCAACCCACCCCCATAGAAACTGAGAGCTTGTCGGAGGGTCCATTTGTGTAGCGGGCATAGTTCATCAATAAGGGGGATGAGCTCGGAAACAGCGGGGAGTTGGTGGGGAAAGAGGGGCTGGGTTATGTATCGTGCCACAAGAGCCAAGAATGTCGAAACCGCAGGGGTTTCGACCTACGAAAGACGAGGAGTGATTGCTTCGGTAGCCTGACCCTTCGACAAGCTCAGGGTGACAGCGACACTCGCAATGACGGAGAGAGAGGCAGACGGGGACGTCCGCCTTGCACTTGCATCGACTTTTCAATCCTTCGACTTCGCTCAGGACGACGCAAGTTCAGGGTGGCGAAAGACGAAGCGAGATTGCTTCGCTCGAAACGGGCGCGCAATGACGAATATCTATCCGGTCCGACTGCCTACTTTGGTAATCCGCAGTCGCGGAAGACTTTCCAACCGCCGGCAGTTTGCTGTTTCCAGATCTCGAAATACCGTCCCTGAAAAGTCGCCGTGTCGGCTCCCGGTTTGAGCGATTTGCGCGTGTAGTCGCCGTACTCGTACGCCAGCGAATCGATCACCCACATTTCAGCGGTGGTGATGGTCATAACGAACGGTCCCTGGTCCTTCAGAAATTCGCCGAACTCCTTTTCGATATTGGCCCGCCCCTGCAGAACCACGCCGCTACGCAGGAGAAACGCGCCGTCCTCGCAGAAAAGCGAAGCCAGTAGTTTGCCGTCCTGCTTGCGGTGGGCTTCGATCCATTTGGCGTTGCCGGAATCGATGGCGGTGCGGATTTCGGCTTTATCGGGAGTTTTCGTCTTGTCGGAGGCGGTCACCAGGCCGACTGAGAGGATCAGGCAGAGTACGAGGAGAACTTGAGTGATGCGGGTTATCATATAGTCACCTTTCATTATGGCGTTGAATAGAGGAGAGATTGCTTCGGTCGCCCATGAGGGCGACACTCGCAATGACGATGTGGGAACAGCATTCTATTTTTCATGCCGCAATTTACGATTGAGCTTTGTCACGCACAAGCCAATGCTTGTGCCGATAGCGGCACCGGCGAGGACATCGGAGAAATAGTGCACATCGTACTCCATCCGCGACCAGACGACCAATCCGGCCAGTGTGTAGCAAGTAACTTTGACCCAGGTGCGGCGGTAATGCGAGGCCATCACGCTCGCGAGCGTAAACGCTCTCATGGAATGGCCGGAAGGGAAACTTTCAGCGCCGCTGAACGGCTCAAAATGGTGTGTCCCCTGATTTTCCCACGGGCGGCGACGACCGAACAGTTCCTTTAGTATCGGACTGACAACCAGCGAAGCAATGGTAGTGGCGCTGGCGGCGTCGAGCGCGGCGGTTTTGGCTGTCGAATCCCTGAATACAAGACCTGCGCCGTACCAGCCGATGATGATGGCGCTCGGATAATGACGGCCAAACGGTTCAATCCGCTTGGCGAAGAGGTCGGTGGCATGATTGCGATTGCGCTGAACGAACGTTTCAACCGGTTTGTCGAGCGCGGCCATCGAAAGTCCGATCGCTGAACTCGCGACGCCGAAACGAATCCAGTCCTTGGTGTGCCAGTAGGCGGGGGCAAGGGTGATGCGGGTGAAATCGTGAGCGAGAATCGAGGTGTATTTCTTGGAAATCGCGGACTCGGGCTGGGCGGAGGCGGTGAGGAGGCCGAGAAGGAGAAAGGCAAGAACGAGGAGAGATTGCTTCGGTCGCCTGAGAAGGCGACACTCGCAATGACGGAAAGAGGGGCGGACGGGGACGTCCGCCTTGCACTTGCCCATACCCTTCGACAAGCTCAGGGTGATGATGTT
>JBGOTX010000433.1:0-2553 GCA_041476705.1 Candidatus Zixiibacteriota bacterium | reverse complement strand
CGCTCGTGGCCACCCCGATCATGATGCTTATCTGCTGATACTTGGGAGTTGCGCCCACCAGAAATCCAGTCTTGAGGTCCTGGCTGATTGTCCCGCCGTTCGATGCGGCGATACAGACAATGGCCGCCGTGGATAACGCCATCGCTCGATACGACACGCCGGTCCATCCCACCGCCAAGAATAGCAGACAGGTAATCAATAGCGTGGCGACCGTCATGCCGGAGATGGGGTTCGATGATGACCCGATCTCGCCGGTGATCCGGCTCGAAACAGTTACAAAGAAAAACCCGAACAAGACAATCAGCACCGCCGAGAGCGCGTTGATATGCAACAGCGGCGCAATCCAGATCGCCAGCATCAGGCCGATCGAGCCGAACACCACCACCCAGAGAGGCAGGTCGCGATCGGTTCGGATGGCTTCGGTCCGATCCGTCTTGGCGGAGCGGGAATCAATAAAAGTTCTAAATCCGCGCCGAAATGCGGAAATGATCGTGGGAAACGACTTGATCAAACTGATAATCCCGCCGGTCGCGACCGCTCCGGCGCCGATATAAAGGACATACGCGTTTCGCACCTGGTTGGGGTCCATGTCCCTGATCAACATCGAGGCCGGGAACATGACTGACCCCATGCCTTCGCCGAAAATCTTGATCGCCGGAATCAAAATCAGATAGGACAGCATTCCGCCGGCCATCATATTGGCCGAAACCTGCGGCCCGATAATATACCCCACCCCCAGCAGTTCGGGAGCAACTTCGGCCGAGACCGAGGCCCCTTTGAAAAAAGTCAGCAAACGGGTGGGAATCTCCTGCCAGAATCTGAAGCCGGAGTTGAACAATTTGTAGAGCGCGCCGATTCCGAATCCGAGAAACACCGTTTTGGCATTGGTCCCGCCCTGCTCGCCGACAATCAGCACATCGGCGCAGGCCGTTCCCTCGGGGTAGGTCAATTTGCCATGCTCCTTGACAATCAACCCCTGCCTCAGCGGGATCATCATCAGCACACCGAGAATCCCTCCCAAGAGCGACATCCAGACAATGCTCACGATCTCCATGTCCTGCCCAAGCAGGAGAAACACCGGCATGGTGGTGGCGACACCGAACGCAATCGACTCTCCCGCCGAGCCGGTCGTCTGGACGATATTGTTTTCGAGGATCGTCGCCCGACCCAGTACGCGGAAGAGGGTGATCGAGAGCACGGCGATCGGGATCGAAGCCGAGACGGTCATCCCGACTTTGAGCGCCAGATAGACCGATGACGCGGCGAAGACTATCCCCAGGATGGCGCCAATGAACACGGCGCGAAAGGTGAACTCTTTGGGTGATTCGAACGGCGAGATATACGGCTTATGTTCCAACTGCGACATGGGGACATATCCTCCGTTGACGGGGTTCTGTTAATGCGGCAGGATAATACAATGCGCTAGGGGGAGCAATTGGGAATTAGACAAGCGCCGTGCGAGGCACATTCACTATGTGCCCGTTCTGTCTTCTACCTTTTATCCCGATACTTGCTAACCGGTGCGTGGGAGATGGTATCCAGCCGCCGACGCCGGTGCGGATTTCGTTAGACACCAAAATCTCAGTGTCCGTCAACGCGTTACCTCTCCCGTGCGGACAGCTGGATCGATGGGCATTCCCTGTGCTCTCTCCCTCATTGAAAACGCAGATAACCTGGATAAAGGAGCAAGCCATGTCGTTACAATTCACGCGACGCACATTCGGCGTCGTGAGCGCTGTTCTACTCGTGACCGCAGGATTATACCAACGCGCCTCGGGGGAGGGGATTCCCCTCAAGCGCGATCAGAAAGTTCGGGTCATGTATGGAAATGGATCTGGGCTCTATCCCCAAATCGGGTATTTCGTCGGAATAAACCAGGGTAAGCTGTACATGACCAGCAGAGGCGAGTTCAGCATTGACATTGACAGGGTCATGACAAATTCCGGCGATACGGTCAATTTCCCCTATGCAGGGGCGAGGTACAATGCCGCCACCGATACACTTACGGGAGTGACATCCAAAGGCGATACGGTATCCTTGGCTCTTGACGATGTAACCCGGATAGAGGTACAGTACTTTACAAAGGATGTCAAAGCCAAAACCACATTTGATCGCCATACGGTTCGGAGCCGCCTCCGATATGGGGCCAAATATCCAGACCTGAAAACTGTACCCGTGGATTCCATCCGACGACTCGAGGTGTGGCACGAATCAAGCACCATTGCTCCATTTCTAGGCATGGTTGTGGGTGGGATCGCGGGGTACTTTGCGGCGGAAGCGGCCTACACTCCCAGCGATGATCCCTGGGAGGACGCTTTTCGAAATGAATTAACTAAAGGGGGAACCGGGAAAGTCATTTTTGTCGTTACCGGGGTGATCGCCGGTGGCCTCGTGGGCGGGGTAATTGGCCGGGGACACTGGAAAGAAGTTGAGATCAAAGGTCCGAGGGTCTCCATCGCCCCGGTAGTACGGGACGGACCCGGATTATCGTTGGCCGTGAAGTTCTAGAAGTGAAGTTCTTTGCGCGGCACATATCCTATGTGCCCGTCTTGG
>JBGOTX010000432.1:0-2559 GCA_041476705.1 Candidatus Zixiibacteriota bacterium | reverse complement strand
TTGACGCTCGCGGGGATCGGCAGGGCGAACTCTATATTCGTTTCCGGATTGAACGGATTGGGGTAATTCTGCGAAAGCGAGAAATGCTCAGGCAGTGCGGCCCGGGTTGCCACCGAAGCAGCCATCAGCTGGCCATCGACCGATGCCGCCGAAACTTCTTTCACCGTCACCCGCGAAGAGCCGTTGATCGCGATTAGTTCGTGGTCTCCCGCCGACAGGGCGCGGCCGTTCAGGTCGTAGAAAATGAGACGAACTACCCGTCCGTCCTGTTTCGAGTCGACCGTCAGATCGGTGCATAAGATTTGCATCTGCGTCGGCTTGAAAGCGTCATCTGTCTCAAGGGTGATTAAGAGGCCAGCGACCGGGTCCTGACTCAACGAGCTGATTATCGTTCGGTCGGTCTCGTGTCCAACCGACAACTCCACGGGCGAGGGGGCCTGTCCGGTCAGCCGGGCGGCATGACCGCCGCCGATAACCACATTAATAAGGGAGACCAGATCGGCTATGGTAGCCACAAAACCGTCGCCGTTAATATCCGAATTGGCGTACTGAACGGCATTAAACGGAAACAGGACCGGACTGATGAAGTAATTCGTGAAATAGATAACGTCCGATATCTCGTAAGCCAGACCGTTCAGATTGATGTCGCCAATCCTGA
This sequence comes from Candidatus Zixiibacteriota bacterium, assembly GCA_041476705.1. Lineage (GTDB taxonomy): Bacteria > Zixibacteria > MSB-5A5 > GN15 > FEB-12 > JACRAV01. Next base: position 1,901 of record JBGOTX010000432.1, on the reverse strand, counting down.
TCTGACCGAGCGAGCGAATCAACACCCAACCGTCCTTGTAAACGATCTGTCCTTGATTGATCTTCACGCCGCTCGAATCGGTCAGCGTATTGTCGCTGTTGATAGGGGCATCGAGGAACTGGAACCGCACCGGCAGGTTTTGACCGGCATACGCGAGATTTCCCGACGTGTGGAACGACAGCTTGGCAATCGGGGCGTTCCCGACCGCCAACGCCGGCTTGGTCGTTTGTCCGGGGAGATTCACATTCCCGACTATTCTGGTGTTGCCCGCTATGTCACCGACATTGGTGGTGACATCGAATAGATCCATCCCGGCCGAGCGGGTGCCGACTTTGGTCACGCCCAAAAGGGTCAGCACCGACGGATCGTAATTGAACAGCAGTCGATACGACGATACCGGCAATTTATTGTCCAGATACACAAGGTAGTCGATCGACGTATTCAGGTCTGTCCTCAGCGTATCGAGATACAGGGCATAGATGATTGTTTTTACCACGTTGAGCGTCACGAGCGCGGTGTCCGAGAAGCCGGTCGGATCGGAAGCGACAAATTTGATCGCCCTGGCGCCGGAATCGGTGATAGCCGGGGTCCAATCGACTCGGCCGGGATTTTTGTGGTCGAAGGTCGCGCCGCTCGGCAGGCCGGAGATTGTCCAGGTGATTGGATCAAAGTCCGGATCGGTCGCGCTCAGCGAGAATGAAATCGGCTGACCCGCCTGCACCTGCAACGACGAAGCCGCGGCGATAATCGGAGCGCGGTCCCGATTGATTACTGTCACGTGAACGGATATATCGGAGGATGCCGTCCCGTTTGTGGCCCGGACGCCGATAGTAAACGGCGACATGTCCGATGAGTTCGGGCCGATGTAGTCGGGTACCCAAATGACGCGGCCGGTTCCGTTCCCGTTGTCAATCAGGGTGGAGCCGGTCGGCTTGGTGATTAGCGACAGCGTGACCTTCCGGCCGCCCGGATCGGCGGCGGAAACATCGAGCTTCACCGTGTCCCCTTCGAGGACCGACTGATCGCCAAGCGCGGCAAACACCGGCGGACGGGTGGATACGACCACCTTACCGGCGCGAAAGCCAGGATGAATCGATTTCGCCGTGGTCGCCTGGACCAACAAAAGGTCGCCACCCGGCGGATAAAACAATGAGTCGATTTTGGTGATAGTGCCCGATGCGGCGGCTGTGGAAACGCCAAAGGTCACCGCAAACGCGTACCCGTCACCCGGCGCGATCGGCGCTTCCGTGATGCGGAAAACGGCCACTATGAAATGTCCGTTGGCCTGCGTGATCGTCTGCGGAGTGGTCAGCTTGTTGGCGATATAATCCACGCGGGACCCGGCAAAGCTGAGCGATTTCAGCTTGAGCACGGCGGTGTCGTACGTGATCGGAATCGAAAAAGACGCCAGCGTGTCGACATTACGAACATTGAACCGAACCGTGACATCCTGCCCTGGTCCAGAGACCAGTGAATCGATATACACCAGGTCCCCGCTCTGGGCCTGGGCGTAGGAACCGGCCAAGGCCAGAGCGAAAACCTGCAAGATGATACCGAACAATGTCTTACTGTATTTCTTCATATTACAAAACGCGCACTCATACCCTATACGCCACCAACCTCTTGAGCAAACCCCAGACCCAACCTCCCACGGGACGACTATCCCAGGAGATTTAGGCCTGACAGCGGTCAGCTCGCCAAGGCGACTACGGCCAATGTTTCTTAAATCCGTTTAAGAATCAACACTGCAATAACTTACAAAAGGTCAATAGTCGCACAATTCGGTCGTTACCAGTTGGTTTATTGGCGACTCCTTGCAGTTTGAGTCCGGAAGTAAAGTGAGGGGTTTACCTTCTGGAATTGTGCCTCTGCAAATCCGAGCAAAAGCGCAATATTCTGCA
>JBGOTX010000431.1:0-2573 GCA_041476705.1 Candidatus Zixiibacteriota bacterium | reverse complement strand
GGCAGATTATCTCGCTGGTTGCCCTGGGCATCATTTTGAGCATTCTCGCCTATCGCTCCATCAAGGGACACGAAGTTCAGCGGCGATTGATTTTTGTCATGATTTGGCTGGCGGTTTCCGTGCCGGTTCTGGTGCCGATCACTTTCTATCACAAAATTACGCCGGTCGTCAAAGCGGTCTTTGACAAAATAGAGTTGTTGCCGCCGGGCTCAAAAATCCTCATCTCATTCGATTTTGATCCGGCGATGGCCCCGGAGATCGGCCCGATGGCAAATGCGGTCACGCGTCACTGTTTCGCCAAGGGACACAAAGTAGTGTTCATGTCGATCTGGGGGACAGGTCCAGGGCTACTGCGCACAACACTGGACAATGTGATAAGGCCCGAATTCCCGGACCGCGAAGAAGGAATCGATTGGGCCAATATCGGTTACAAGGCGGGGAATCAGGGAGTACTCAATGTTATTGTCACCGATCTTCGGAAAATGTACCCCGCCGATATCAACAATGTCCCGCTCGACAGTCTCCCGGTGTTGAGCGGTATCAAATCGTGCAAAGACTTTAATCTGATCATTGCTCTGGGTGGCGGTTTCCCCGGCCCGAAAGAGTGGGTGCTGTATGTCGGCGATCCAGGGGATGTTCCGGTGGTGGCCGGTGCGGCCGCAGTCACAGCTCCGCAATTATACCCATACTACCCCAAGCAATTGCTCGGGATACTCGGCGGCATCAAAGGAGCCGCTGAATATGAGCAACATCTGGCTGAAGTGTATCCCCGGTTTGCTGACACGCCCAGGCCGGCGGTGAAAATGATGGGGCCGCAAACGCTGGCCCATGTCGTCGTCATGATCTTTATCGTCCTTGGAAATATCATCTATTTCCGAAACCGCAGGGAGGCGCGAAAAGCGTGAAACGGACAACGGTAATCGTTACCTCAGTTATCGGCGTGCTTTTCCTGCTGAGTTGGATTCTCAAGGCGGGAACGTCGAATCCGAGCGGGCAATCGCAGATGCTTAGCGGCTTTCTGATCACTTTTGCGGCCTTTCTCACATTGGCCGTTTTTTCGTTTCTCTACCAGGACAATCCAGTATACAAGTTTGCCGAGCATCTGTATGTCGGCATCTCCGCCGCGTACTGGATGTGCCAGGGGTTCTGGTCGACGGTAGTGGGCAATCTCATTCCTCGAATTTCAAGCAATCTGTCAACTTTCTTCAAGGTGCAGTATCGCGGTGAAGCGTGGGACTTCATGTACTGGCTCCCGGTGATTCTGGGCGTGTTTCTGCTTATGCGGTTATCCACCAAAGTCGGGTGGATTTCGCGCTGGGCGCTGGCGTTCATTGTCGGCACGACTGCCGGACTTAATTTCATTCGCTATCTTCGGTCGGATTTCGTGGAGCAGGTATCGTCGACGATGCTACCGCTTCTGGTTGACTGGAAGGGAGTAGGCGGGTTCTTTTCGGCGTTTAATCTCAGTTTCGGTGGACAGTTTGTCTCTATTCTCACCAATCTGGTGATTTTCACGGGAGTGATTTGTGGCATCATATACTTTTTCTTTTCAAAGGAACACACCGGCCTGTTCGGCCGCGCCTCGCGCGTGGGGATATGGATTCTCATGATCACTTTCGGCGCGGCCTTTGGCTACACGGTCATGGGCCGCATTTCATTATTGGTGGGACGTCTCACTTTCTTGTATCACGATTGGCTGGGATTGATAAGCTAAAAGGAATTGCCTTCTGATGAAGAGGGTCATTATGAAACGATACGTACATATTCTGATGGCGCTGGTACTGTGCGCCGGGCCGGCGTCGGCCCAGTTAACATCGCCGGCTGAGTCACCCGCCCAACCCTCGACAATGTCCCCCCCGGCACCGCCGACAAAGGTCGGTGCGGTCGACCGCGACAACGACCACGGTCACGCGATCACTGTAACCTGGGCGCTCTCGGCGGATGATGGCGGCGGCGCGAAGTCGGTTTTGACCTACGAAATCTTGCGTTGGGTGCCCGCGTTCATGGATTCGGTCTCTCGCCTCAGAAAGGAACTGGGGAATACACAGGACACTGCGTCCATTCTGGAGCGGGCCTCCCGGCGTCTGAAGGCGACCGCCGGCGATCTGACGGGCGATCAGGCGAAACTGGCCCAGGATTCGATTTCTCTATGCCAGACCATGATTCCCCGGCTGATCGCGATCTCGAAGCAGTTGCGCAAGGATGTGATCACGGCGGTAAAGCATCTTCCCGAGGCGCACGCAACGTATCCGAACAACGGCGAGTGGCGTCTGGTTGGTTCGGTGCCGGCCGGTCAGAATCGCTACACCAACGAAGGTTCCAAAGAAGTCGAGGCCGGAGATTACCTGCCGGATTACAGCGATTACTACTACAAAGTTGCCGCCGTCACAGTTGACCCGACCGTGCGGAATGAATCGGCCCCGGTGGGGCCGGTGCAGAGCCGGGGCCAGTGGTTTAACACTGGCCGCGCCTCCGTACTGATTGCAGTCCTTGTGTTTGGCGTCCTTATTCATGGATTTGTGGCCAAGGCCAAGAAGGGACACGACCGGTACGTCCGCCCATTGTCCGGAATT
>JBGOTX010000430.1:0-2576 GCA_041476705.1 Candidatus Zixiibacteriota bacterium | reverse complement strand
GGTGCGCCTTCTCAATCCCAAACCGGGAGGCGAAGTAGCCGACCTGACCGCCGCCCCCGGCGGCAAGACGACCTATATCGCGGCGCGGATGCGAAACAAGGGGAGAGTAACCGCGGTCGACAAATCGCGGGTTCGTCTGGAAATCGTGGTCGAAAACGCCCGGCGTCTTGGGATCAAGATCATTGCTCCGGTGGCCTGTGACATGTCGGAATTTCACGGTGGGCCGTTCGACCGGGTTTTGCTCGATCCCCCTTGTACCGGATGGGGCACCGCCGCCAAACACTCCGACCTTCGCTGGAGCAAGTCGGTGCTGGACATGGAAACGCTGACCAAAGTGCAGTCCAAAATGATCGATCGGGCCGCCCGTCTCGTCAAACCGGGCGGGGTGCTGGTCTATTCTACCTGCACGATCATGCGGGCCGAGAACGACCAGATTGTCGAGGAGTTTCTGGTGCGGGATGACAAATTCGAACTTGAATCGGCCGAACAGTATCTGCCCAAGGAACTTGTAAGTGAGCGCGGATTCGTGAAAACGTATCCGGCGTTCGACAATCTCGACGGCGCCTTTTGCGCGCGTTTGCGACGCAAACCGCATTCGTGAGTTGGCGGAATTCGGTTACGCATCACTCATCATCCCTTAAGCATTCCTTTAGTAGACTGGCCACATAGAGAATATCCTCATTCATTGCCTGAACGTAGTTGTTATAATTTCTATAGCCCGTATAAGAAACAACGATTAGAAGATTGCGTTTCAGGAACGCAATCAAAATTTCTGGCGAAGTAGTTACGCCACAAGGGAATCCGTGATAGTACTCTAAATGTATTAATTGGTAAGATACGAAGTAAGTGTCATTCTCACTTCTTCCCTCAGCGTGGAGTTTCCAAGAATCCAAATCGTCTGTGAACATGCGCCTGTGATCAAGGTATTCTGTCGTCGCATCAGTGTCCGAGTCAAACTGAAATATGTTGATACTCCTATAGACGCCATCAAGTTTCTCGGCTCCTGGTGAACGAAAGATTAGAATCTTCGAACGACTTTCTGTTTGCAGGGTGAGAGTCCCCGAGATCTGTTTCGCAATCCTATCAATTGGAGTGTAGTCGTGACTGACCACGATTTCGCGGACTGGCGACGTGTTTACGCCAGTAGGACGCTTTGTAACTAACCATACCCATGAGTACAACAGCACAGCAGTGGTCAGCACAACTGTACAAATCCATTTCAAGGTTTTAGTCATAAGGCCCTTGTACGGCCGTCTACATAGGTTACACTTTAGACCGACGACATAGGTAACACTTTTTTGGTTTAGCCGTCATCGTTCAGTTGTCTGTTTCGCACGTTTGGGCAGATGCACCAGTCGTCGGGTGCGATAATCCAGCTGGGCCAAGCGCACCGGGCCGAAGTAGATATCCCACAAGTGGTCCGACACTTGTCGCAGTCCCACCAGTTCCCCGGCCAACGTTTCGCTCAGGTAGACGTGACGGTTCTGCCAGGAGATATCGCCCTGGCCTTTGACCCAGCGGAGGTCCATATCATCGGGGTAGTTCATCTGCGGCTCACGCAGGGGGTAGGGCCGGGGTGATGTCTGGTACACGCTGGCCGGTGTCCGATACCCGATCGCTTCATGCGGTCGCCGGGTGTTGTACTCTTCTCGGAAACGATCAAAGGCCCGTTGCTGGAGCCGACCGTTGGGCTGTGGCGGCAGAACCGTCTCGGCTTTGAGGGTGCGATGCAGTCGCTCCAGACGACCATTCTGCGAGGGTGTCCCTGGCGCTATTCGTTCAGCAACAATCCCCAGCTTCAGCCACCAGATCGACAGCCGTGACAAGCCACCCACCGTCGTGGTCGCGAACGGAGCTCCATTGTCAGTGCGTATGGCCATCGGTAAGCCGTACTCCCGAAACGCCGCTTCAAAGATCGGGCGAATCATCTGATAATCGGCCGGTTTGACCGCCTGACAACGCAACAGATAGCGACTGTAGTTGTCGTTGATCGTCAAAGGATCACACCGCACCCCGTCACCGGTACAAAACCATCCCTTCAGATCCGCACTCCACACCCGGTTCGGTCCATCGCAGGTCTGAAACGGCTGGGTGTAAGCTGGACCCCGACGGCTCCGGCGACGCGGGACGGTCAAACCGTAACGCTTCAGAATCTCGGTCATCGTGCTGGCCGCCGGCCAGAATATCTTCGGACAGCTCTCAACCAGCACCGTCCGCAACTTCCGCGAGCCCCAGGTCGGGTGCTGTCGACGGACCTTGACGACTTGGTCAATCACGGTGGCAGACACTGCCTGAGGATGTCCATGGGGAGCCCGACTTCGATCCACCAATCCAGTCGGCCCCTCTTCCAGATACCGATCAATCAACTTGTACCCGGTCTTCCGACTGATTCCGAACTCCCGACACAACATCGCCATGTTCCATTCATGTTCCAGGTACGCCACCACAAACTTCATCCGCTCATCCATAGGACAGGTCGCTTTCCACGGCACGGGTCACCTCCAGTGATTATGCCGTAATCTACCTGTTACCTATGTTCCCGGTCTATCCTGTCACCCATGTCACCGGTCTGTACC
>JBGOTX010000429.1:0-2587 GCA_041476705.1 Candidatus Zixiibacteriota bacterium | reverse complement strand
TTAAGCGTCTTCACGTCAGCGGCAGTTGGGGCGACGGGACCAACCTGAACCAGACGACCATCACCATCGCCGTTGGCGAGCAACACATCACAATGTCTGCACGAGGCAATGGTCCGGTCGATGCAGCCTTGCGTGCCATCGAGCGGGCCTACCCGCATCCAACCCGACTCACCGAACTCACCATCGGCAGCATGGGTGAGGGTCACGATGCGCGTGGGAAAGCCAACGTGACCTTGACCGGACTCGATGGCGCAACATTCAACGGCGGCGGTTCGGACTCGAATATTCTGATTGCCGTCTGCGACGCATATATCCAAGCGCTCAACGGATTTCGTCGGGACCAATGGAATACCTCGAAACGACGATGACGCCAGTCGCGAGACAAACATATAACCCCCGGACCGCATGTTGCGATCCGGGAGTGTTCTTTTTATGCTTTGACAGGAGAAGAAGCCTTTGTTACATTCCAGATATGGAGCAATCAGCTTCTAAGCTTATCGCACTCGTAGTCGTCGTCCTTGGGACGGGGCTTTCGGTTGCGTAAGTTTGCACAAACAAACGAACGACACCGAAGGCCCCAAAAGGGGCTTTCGTCGTTCATATGCTCGTTGAGGAAAACAAAGAGAAAGAGAAGGACAAAATGGCACAAGAAATGACGGGCGCCGACATGGTCGTTCAGGCCCTCATCGACCACGGCGTCACCGAGATATTCGGATACACCGGTGGTGCAGCGCTTCCCATTTACGACGCGCTGTACAACAATCAGAACCGCATCCGTCACAGACGGGTGCGGCACGAACAGGGCGCAGTCCATATGGCGGAAGGGTATGCACGCTCTTCGCCCGGAAAGGTGGGTTGCGTGCTCGTGACATCTGGCCCCGGTGTAACAAATGCCGTGACGGGACTCACCGATGCGCTCCTCGACTCGATACCCCTCGTGGTCATCAGCGCACAAGTGCCGACACATCTCATCGGCAACGACGCGTTCCAGGAGTGCGACACGGTCGGGATTACGCGTCCGTGCACCAAACATAACTACCTGGTGAAAAGCGTAGACGACCTTTCCAAAGTTCTCGCGGAGGCTTTCTTAATCGCGAAGAGCGGACGTCCGGGTCCCGTCTTGATTGACGTGCCCAAGGATGTTCAGTTCGCGATGGGAACCTATCGCAAGACGGACGGGGCGCGTGCGAACTACCGGCCTCAGGTGAAAGGTGACATCGGTGCCATCACGGAGGCGATTGACCTGATGAAGCAAGCGAAGCGGCCGATATTCTACACCGGCGGCGGCGTTATAAATTCAGGCAAGGCGGCCTTTCAGCTTCTGCGCTTCCTGGTGCAGGCGACCGGCTTTCCTATCACTTCCACCCTGATGGGGCTCGGTGCTTTCCCCGCGTCCGACCAGCAATGGCTCGGAATGCTCGGCATGCACGGGACGTACCAAGCCAACCTGGCGATGCACGGTTGCGACGTTATGATTTGCATAGGTGCGCGGTTTGACGACCGTATCACCGGCAGACTCGACGCGTTCTCACCCGGTTCGAAGAAAATACACGTGGACATTGATCGCTCGTCAATCAATAAGAACGTCCATGTGGATGTTCCGATTGTCGGCGATTGTGCCCACGTACTTGATGAAATGATCCGGTTGTGGCGCACGAATACGGTGCAACCGGATACGAAGGCCCTGGGGGAATGGTGGAGCATGATCAACATCTGGCGGGGGCGCAAGAGCCTTTCGTACCAGCATTCGATCGATATCATCAAGCCTCAATACGCGATCCAGCGGCTCTGCGAACTGACCAAAGATCGCGACACCTACATTACGACGGGTGTTGGACAGCATCAGATGTGGGCTGCCCAACACTATGATTTCAACGAACCCAACCGCTTCATGACTTCGGGCGGCTTGGGCACGATGGGCTACGGACTGCCTGCCGCCATCGGCGTGCAGGTTGCGCATCCGGACGCACTCGTCATCGACATCGACGGTGACGGTTCGTTCGAGATGACGCTACAGCAGCTTGCCGTCGCGGTTCAGTACAGGCTCCCGGTAAAGGCGCTTATCCTGAACAACAAACACGATGGCATGGTGCGGCAGTGGCAGGACCGCATTCACGGGGGCCGTCGGTTTGAAAGTGACAATAGCAATCAACCCGACTACGTCGCGCTTGCGAAGGCCTATCGCTGCACCGGTATCCTGTGCGAGAAGCCCGAGGAGCTTGACGAATGCATCCGCCGTATGATTAGCACGCAGGGTCCTGTCGTGTTCGACTGCAGAGTCGCGCGCGAAGAGGATTGTCTGCCTATGATTATGTCGGGGAGTCCCCACAATGAAATGCTGTTGCCTGGCGCTGAAGGTAGCAGCAAAGTTTCGGAGGGAGGCAAGGTCATGGTCTAGTTTTGTCCTAACCTCTTGTTTTCCTCAGACTTGGGCCGCGTGCAAACGCGGCCCCTTTTCTTTTCCATAGAAATTTTTCACGACGCGAACATGTATAGTATGTGTATGATGGGAACTATGAAAAAAATCCTTGTCGTCCAATCGCGGACGCAGAAGGAGCGCATTGCGCGCGAACAGGAGCGTTTCAGG
>JBGOTX010000428.1:0-2601 GCA_041476705.1 Candidatus Zixiibacteriota bacterium | reverse complement strand
CTTGATACCGTCCCGCTCTCCGGCCAGCACGACATTTTCGCTTCCGATCTTGGTCCGGACTTCCCCTGCTTCTCCCGGCTCATCAACCGGGATCACCCCTTTGGCGCCGGCGTTGAGCGCCGCGCAGATCGAGGTCGTGGCGCGGAGAACGTCGATAACCACCACCGTTCGGTTTTCGCAGGCAATTCGGCCCAACTGAACAGGAGTCAGATATAACTCAACCTGCATGCGTGGCCTCACCGATGACTCGCCTGCTTATAGAACGGCGGCTTCACTACCGTGGCCAGATGCCTCGTGTCTCGAATAATAACCTCAACTGTGGCGCCGATTTTGGACTTGTCGGACGGCACATACCCGAGCGCAATCGGCTTCTGTAGTGACGGCGAAACCGTACCCGATGTCACTTTGCCGATAATACCGCGCTCATCGGCAATATCGTACCCGTGTCGGGGAAACACCTTCCCTTCAAGCTCAAGACAGACTAATCGTCGCGACGGTCCCTCTTCTTTCTGTTTCCTGATCACCGGCGCACCGACAAACTCTTTGGTGAAATCGACAATCCAGGACAGCCCGGCCTCGACCGGCGTAGTCGACTGATCGATGTCATTTCCATAAAGCGCCATTTTCATCTCCAGACGGAGCGAATCACGTGCGCCCAGACCAATCAGCTCCATGCCGTGCGCCGCTCCGGCCGTCATCACGGCCTGCCAAATTCGCGAGCACTTGTCGTTGGGGATGTATAGTTCAAAGCCGTCCTCGCCCGTGTACCCGGTGCGCGAGAAAAGCATCTCCTCGCCGCCGACCTTCGCAACGGCGCACGTATAGTACGGCATCGGCTCCAGGTCGTAATCGGTCAGCCGGGCCATCACTTTCTGCGCGTTCGGCCCCTGAATGGCCAACAACCCCAGTTCCTGAGAGCGGTCTATCAGCGAAACACTCCCGGTCCGATGCGATGAAAGCCACTCGAAATCCTTCTCAATGTTCGACGCATTCACCACCAGAAAAAACCGGTCGGCGAGACGGTAGACCAGAAGATCATCGACTATCCCTCCTTCGGGGTACGTCATGCAACTGTATTGAATCTTACCGGGGGCAAGCGCCGTGACATTGTTGGTCGTGACTTTCTGGAGAAACTCAAGCGCTCCGGCTCCGGAGACTTCAAATTCCCCCATGTGCGACAAATCGAACAGCCCGACATTCTGCCGCACGGCCAAGTGTTCGCTGGTGATCCCCTTATATTGCACGGGCATAAGGTAACCGGCAAACGGCACCATCTTGGCCCCCGCGGCAATATGAAACGGCGTAAACGGGGTATTGAGTAAATCGGTCTGTGCTGACATGGCGGTCCCGAACATCCTTTCCTGGTACGTAGACCGCCTAATAAAGCGGTTCATCGATTGATGTCAAGAGCGGGAATGTCCGGGGAGTTATTGTGCCACCAGCGACCGAAGAACCGTGAGGTTTTCGATATCGTCCGTCACGTCTTCGCCCTTGGGCGTTTCGAGTATCTTGGGGATTTTCCGCAGGTGTTGATCGTTGACGATATTGCGGAAACCGTCCAGACCGATACACCCCTTGCCGATATGTTCGTGTCGGTCTCGCTGGGAGTTGAACGGTTTCTGGCTGTCATTCATGTGGACAATCTTTATCCGATCCAGACCGACGATTTCGTCGAACTGTTTCATCGTCCGCTTGTAGTCCGAGGGATCGGTGATGGGGTAGCCGGCCGCAAAGATATGGCAGGTATCCAGACAAACCCCGATATGTTGCTTGTCCTGCACCTGATCGATGATATACGCCAGATGTTCGAATCGGTGTCCGAGATTGGAACCCTGCCCCGCCGTGGTCTCGAGCAAAAGACAGACGTGATTATCCAAAAGCTCATCGAACAACTTATTGATATTCTGCGCGATCTTGTTCAAACCGAGTTCTTCCCCCGATCCGACATGGGAACCGGGGTGCAGAACCAGGTTGGGTATTTTCAATAGCTCGCACCGTTCCATCTCCTCTTTCAGGGCAGAATACGACTTCAGGTTAAGTTCGCTGACGGGGGAGGCAATGTTGATCAGGTAGCTGGTGTGCGATGTAGCCACCGTGACGCCGGTATCGGTGATCGCCTTGAAGAACCGGTTGATTTCCTCACTGACGAGTTTTTTGGCCCGCCACTGGTTGCTTGACTTGTTGAACATTTGCACCGTGTCGCAGGTCGCCTGCTTGCCCAGCAGTACGGCATTGAACACGCCGCCGGAGATCGATTCATGTGCGCCAAAGTTCATAGATATTCCGTCGTACCTCTGGTTGGCAAGTTACGGCTGTTGAGAGCACAGCGCAATGAATATGAATTGGAGCAAAATCGTGAGGGATAGCGCGGACACTGTCCGCACTATCGTTTCGACGCGCCGTCACGGGTTCGGGTGGTATTCCAACCGATCACCGGATACAGTCCACAAAACCGAATCAGACCGGTCACCATCGGCAACAGACCGATCAGCCCCCACCAACTATGCATTACGATGCCAATTAGAATTATGGCCAAACCAAGGACGATTCGAATGACCCGGTCGGCGCTTCCCACGTTTGGAGACATGTATCAATCCTCCT
>JBGOTX010000427.1:0-2605 GCA_041476705.1 Candidatus Zixiibacteriota bacterium | reverse complement strand
CCCTGACCGGTCAGCGCATTGAGATAGGTCGGCAAAGTGGCGACGAGGGTTTTCCCTTCACCGGTGGCCATTTCGGCGATCTTCCCCTGATGCAGAGTGATACCGCCCAGCAGTTGAACGTCGAAATGTACCATATTCCACGGCGTGGGCATGCCGACCAGGTCCCAGGTCTGCCCGACATGTCGGCGGCAGGCCTCCTTGACGACTGCAAACGCCTCGCACATGATGTCGTCCACGGTTTCGCCGTCGACCAGCCGCTTCTTGAACTCCTCGGTTCTGGCCCGCAACTGGTCATCGGAGAGCTCCGCCAGTGGGTCAAAATGGCGATTGATTTCTTCCACGAGCGGCCAGAGCTTTTTCTGGTCCCGTTCGTATTTGGTGCCGAATATTCTTTCTAAAAGCTTTCGCATCTGTCTTCCACTTCCGGGTTACGGTCTCCCACAACAAGCCGTAATGATAGCACAGGAACCGTTTCAAGGCAACCTATGGCCGTGGGTCCGGTAGAGGTTGTCCCGTAAGCAACAAAAGTTGCGGCGGGTCCTTCGCCGAGTTTTGCGGCGTGAGACCCGCCGCCGCTCAACTCGTTGAGTTCCAAGAAGTGTCGGTTCACACGTCACCTCGTTCGGAGGCGACGACGGAACCGACACAACGTATTTCCCGACTTATGGGACAGCCCCCGGTAATCCCGACTTGCCCAGCCCAGCCGGGGAGAGTACATTCCCCTTCGTGAGTGATTTCGTCCAAGGGATCGTGGTGGCCTCGCGCGGAAAATACTTCGATGTCCTCGGCGCTGACCATATCCTCTATCGTTGTGATGTTCGCGGAAAGGTCAAAGAAAAAGTGACCAAAGAAACGCCGGTGGCGGTGGGCGATGATGTGCTTTTCACCGATTCCGGCGACCTTACCGGCGCGATTGACCTTGTCCTGCCGCGGCGCACCTCTTTTTCCCGTCCGGGTAAGGGGGGAGAATCGGGTACTCACCAGATTATTGTGACCAATCTGGACCAACTGGCGATTGTGGTGTCGGTAAAGTCGCCGCCGCTCAAAACCGGTTTGATCGACAGATTTATTATCGCCGCGCATGTGGGCAAAATGACGCCGATCATAATCATCAACAAAATCGACCTGGACCGTTCATCGACTGCAAAATCGATAGCCGACGCCTATGTCAAAGCCGGGTTTGTCGTTCATCTGGTGTCGGCTGAGACGGGCGAAGGGCTGGCTCCGTTGGCGGAAGGTCTCAATCACCACCGCACGCTGTTTGCAGGACATTCCGGTGTGGGTAAATCTACAATCCTGAATATGCTGAGGCCCGGATTGAACCTGAAGACAATGGGAATCTCTGAGTATTCAAACCGAGGCAAGCACACGACTACCACGATCGAGTTGTACCTACTGCCGTCGGGCGGATTCGTGGCCGATTCCCCCGGCCTCAAGGTGATGGGGCTGTGGGAGGTTGATAAAGAGAATCTGTCGGAGTATTATCCGGAATTCGAACCGTATCGCGCCGACTGCCGGTTTCAACCCTGCTCCCACCGGCATGAACCCGACTGCGCGGTCAAAGCGGCGCTGGGCGCCGGAAAGATCAGTTCCTTCCGGTATGAAAACTATCTGGCCATAGCCGAGTCACTATGATTCGCAATGGCGGTTAAGTTAAGAATATGTAAGGGCTTACCGATACATACAAGGACGTATGGCTTCCCGAAATAACATAGAGTTCCGTGTCGGCATCATCGTTTTGATTTGCCTGATCCTGCTGGCCGTTTCGATCTACTGGCTACAGGGGTACAAACTCGAACGGAACTCACAGGTATTCAAGGTGCGCTTTCACGATGTCGGCGCCCTCGCGGTGGGCGATCAGGTCACCGTCAGCGGCGTTCTCAGGGGAAAAATTCAAAGTCTTAATCTGTCCGACAGCGGCGTTATTGTAGAACTGCGCGTCTGGAAGGATGTCGTGTTGAAACGGGACGCTACCTTCACGATCAAGAACATGGGCGTAATGGGGGAGCGGTTCGTGGCGATTCAGCCGGGTAAAGACAGCGCGGCGCTGGACCCGGGCCAGGTCACTGAAGGCCGGTACGATACCGGGCTTCCCGAAGTCATGGGGCTGTTGGGCGAGATGATTACCGATCTTCGCGAAATGGTATATTCGCTCAAACGAACGGTCGCCTCCGACTCGTCGCTGGCAAAATTCAACCAGACTATCAGCAATTTCGAGTCGGTGAGCGCGTCGTTGGAGCGTTCCGTCACCCGCAACGAAGGCAAGTTCACTCAGTCGGCGGAGAATTTCCTGTCGGCCTCCCGCCGATTCAGCCAGCTCATCCAGCGCAACGCCGGGCTGATCGATTCCTCGGCCAGCCGGGTCGATCGATCGATGGACCGCCTCGAAAGGTTCACGTATCAGCTCGACACGCTGTCGGTCTCGGCTCGGAAATTCGCGAAAATGCTCGAAAACGAGGACGGGACCCTGCCGCTCCTGATGGAGGATCGCCGCCTGTACGATGATCTCCGGCGCACCGCCGGTTCGCTCGATGACCTGGTGAAGGATATCCGCGATCACCCCAAGAAATACATCAATATTAAAGTGGAACTCTTCTGAGTATGT
>JBGOTX010000426.1:0-2611 GCA_041476705.1 Candidatus Zixiibacteriota bacterium | reverse complement strand
GCCCGATCAACTTCACCATCTGCTCGAAACTGATATTCTCGTCGTGCCCGTCGTCGTTCTTCGATGACGGCGTGAACAGGGTGCGTGGCAGTTTTCCCGATTCCTGAAGCGTCGCGGGAAATTCAAAGCCGTGGACAGTGTTCGATCCGGCTTTGCGCGCAGTTACCAGTTCCTTCCACATCGACCCGGAAATATACCCGCGCACGATACACTCCGCGTCGATCCGTTCCGCTTTGACCACGATCATCGAGCGACCTTCGAGCGCCGACCGATACTGCCTAAGCTTGACCGGGTACTCATCGACCTTCGCCGTCACCAGATGATTGGCCACCACATCTTTGAGAAAATCAAACCAGAACAGCGACATCTGTGTCAGCACCCTCCCCTTGTCCGGGATTCCGTTCGGCATAACCACGTCGAAAGCCGATATCCGGTCGCTGGCCACAAACAACAGGGTGTCGCCCAGATCGTAAATGTCGCGGACTTTCCCCCGACGCATGAGCGGGAATTCTTTGATATCGGTCGTCAGGACTATGTCACTCATCGTTCAACCTGTACTTTCCTTGTATGAGCTTTTCAAGCGCCTGCGGATAAATCTTATGCTCCTCCACCAGAATCCGTGCGGCCAGTGTTTCGGGAGTATCACCGGGCAGAACCGGCACTCTTATCTGTTCAAGGATGCGGCCGTGATCGTACACTTCGTCGACCAGATGCACAGTTGCGCCGGATTCTTTATCATGGGCGGCGATCACCGCCTCATGTACGCGGTGACCGTAGAATCCTTTTCCGCCATACTTGGGCAGGAGCGCCGGATGGATATTGACCACTTTATTCGGATACGCTCTCAGCACAATCGAAGGAATCATTTTCAGATACCCGGCCAGCGCGACAAATTCAGTCCGGTGCTCCAACAATTTCGAGAGTAGAGCTTCTCCCGCCAGGAGCGGTGACAGATACGATTTGGTTTCATAAACAAAGATGGGAATTCCTGCTCTCTTTGCCCGTTCAAGTCCATGCGCTTCAGGGTTGCTTGACACTACCAACACGATCTTTGCGGATAATGTCCCGGCTTTGGATGCATCAATCAGCGCCTGCAATCCGGTCCCGCGACCGGAAATAAACACCGCGACTCGCGCCCGGTCAGTCATCGACTATCCGTCCAGCTTTTCTTTAAGCAATTTGTTCACCATCTCCGGGTTGGCCTGTCCTTTGGTCGCTTTCATCACCTGCCCGACAAAGAATCCGAATACGTTCGTCTTGCCCGACTTATACTTGGCGACATTATCCGGATTGGCGGCGATAATTTCATCGATTACTTTCAAAATCGACGTATCATCCGATATCTGCACCAGCCCCTTCTCTTTGACAATCTGAGCGACCGGCTTGCCGGACACAGTCATCTCTTCAAACACCATCTTGGCCATCTTGCCGGAGAGTTCCCCCGATCCAATCCGTTTAACCAAGTCACCGAGCATCTGGGGGCGAATCTTGTACGACGTAATATCTTCGCCGGTCGCGTTGATCACACCCAACAGTTCAGTCTGCACCCAGTTCGAGGCCGCTTTCGCGTCACCCGCCTGTTTGACCACTTCCTCATAATAGTCCGCCAGATCGCGGGTACCGGTCAACACTTGAGCATCATATTCCCGAATTCCAAATTCCTTTATAAACCGTGCGGCCCGCCCATCGGGCAATTCCGGCAGATTCCGCTTCACCTCCCCCATCCACTCATGCGAAACCACCAGATTGACCAGATCCGGTTCGGGGAAATACCTGTAGTCGTGCGATTCTTCCTTGGTGCGCATCATCTCGGCCACGCCCCGCTTTTCATCCCAGAGCAAAGTCGCCTGGGTCACCGCGCCGCCCGATCTGATTAGCTCAATCTGCCGATTGATTTCATAATTCAGCGCCCGCTCAACCCCCTTGAACGAGTTCATATTCTTGACTTCGGTCCGGGTGCCGAATTTTTCCTGTCCCTCCGGACGCACCGACACATTGGCATCGCACCGAAGATGCCCCTTCTCCATATCGCCCGTGCACACCCCGGTATACTGCAGAATCTGCTTCAACTTCATCAGGTAAGCGTATGCCTCCTGGGGGCTTCGAATATCAGCGTGCCCGACTATCTCAATCAGCGGGGTGCCGCACCGGTTCAGATCGACCCGCGTGAATGACTCTCCGGCTTCGGGGTGCAACAACTTTCCGGCATCTTCTTCGAGGTGGATGCGGATCAGCCGGCATATCTTTTCCTCACCCGATTCAATCCTGTATTTGATCTCCCCACCCAGTCCGACCGGCTTGTCGAATTGAGAGATTTGGTACCCTTTGGGAAGGTCGGGATAGAAGTAGTTCTTGCGGGCAAATCGGGAATAGTTACGGACTGCCGCGTTGAGCGCCAAGGACGCTTTGACGCCCAGTACCACGGCCTGCCGGTTGAGCACGGGCAACGCGCCGGGCAGACCCAGGCACACCGGGCAGGTGTTGGTATTGGGCGGCGCGCCGAAACGGGTCGAGCATCCGCAGAAGGCTTTCGAGCGGGTCAGAAGCTGGGCGTGGACCTCCAGCCCGATGACCGCCTCGTATTTGTCGAGCGCCGCGCCTGCCATAAGTT
>JBGOTX010000425.1:0-2618 GCA_041476705.1 Candidatus Zixiibacteriota bacterium | reverse complement strand
TTTCGGTTGCTTTTCGGGCTGTTCGAAAACAAAGGAAGGGTCCGCCGCTCGCGCCGGTGGCGGCGCCATGCCGGTTGACGGCATGGTTATACGGCCGCAATTCCTCGAAAACAAAACCTTTACCACCGGCACCCTGATGGCTAATGAAGAAGTTCAACTGCGTTCGGAGATTTCCGGTCGCGTGACCGGCGTGTTCTTCGAGGAGGGCCGGGCGGTTCGCAAAGGCGACTTGTTGATGAGAATCAACGACCGCGACCTTAAGGCCCAGTACACCCGCAAGGGGCTTGAAGAAAAGCTGTCGTCCGACGAGGAGCATCGCAAGCGACAATTGTATGACATCAAAGGGATCAGCCAGGAGGAGTACGACCGCGCCCTCAACAGTCTGCAGTTGATTCAGGCGGAAAAGGAAGAAATCGGCGCCCAGCTTGCCAAAACCGAAATCGTCGCCCCCTTCAACGGCGTGGTCGGCCTGCGGTACGTCAGTGAAGGCGGGTATGTCTCTCCCGACATGCTCCTGGCGACCATTCAGGAAATTGATCCCATCAAAGTTGAATTTTCCGTTCCCGAAAAATATGCGCCGCTGGTTAAGACCGGACTGGGAATCAAAGTGCAGGTCGGCGACTCTCAGATCGAACATAAAGGCGTGGTGTATGCGGTCGAATCCAAGATTGATCTCGGTACCCGCACGATCAAGGCCCGGGCGAAAATCCCCAACGCCGATCGGCAGTTGGTGCCCGGCGCGTTTGCCCGCGTGGAAATCACGCTCGAACAGATTCCGAATGCTCTTGTCATACCGGCCGCGGCGGTCATCCCGGATATCAGCGGCGCGAAAGTCTTTGTCTGCCGCAATGGCAAGGCGGCCTCGGTCCGCATAACAACCGGCATCAGGACCGACCGCGACATTCAAATCATAGACGGGCTCGCGTCGGCCGACACTCTGATTCTTACCGGGCTGTTGCAACTGACCGATGGCAAGGCCGTCAAGGTAACTGATTCCCGGGCGAAATGAGAGCGGTGGGCGCATGAATATCTCGTCGCTGTGCATCGAACGCCCCGTTCTTTCCATCGTCCTGTCCATTCTTATAGTGCTGTTCGGTGTGATCGGCTTTCTCTTTCTGGGGATTCGCGAGTATCCCAGCGTCGATCCGCCGATTGTGACCGTCAGTACCAATTACACCGGCGCCAACGCCGATGTCATCGAATCGCAGATTACCGAGCCGCTCGAAGAATCCATCAACGGCATCGCCGGCATTCGATCACTCACCTCCACGAGTTCCGACGGCCGCAGTTCGGTCACCGTTGAATTCGAACTCGGGGTCGATATGGAAGCTGCCGCCAACGATGTCCGCGACCGCGTCTCCCGCGCGCTGCGTAATCTGCCGCCTGATATCGATCCACCGGTCGTCTCCAAATCGGACGCCGACGCCAGCCCGATTCTGTCCATGGCCATTCAGAGTGACCGTCTTTCTCTGCTCGAACTGACGGCCATCGCCAACGATGTCTTCAAGGAACGATTGCAGACTATTCCGGGCGTCAGCGAGATTCGAATCTGGGGCGAGAAAAAATACTCGATGAAGCTCCTCATCGATCCGGCGCGGTTGGCCGCACACGGCTTGACGCCTCTGGATGTCCGAAACGCGCTCGATCGGGAAAATGTCGAGTTGCCGTCGGGACGAATCGAAGGGTACGCCACCGAATTGTCGATTAGAACCTTCGGTCGCCTCTCCACCCCGGAAGAGTTCAATGATCTCATTATCAAGGAATTGAATGGCTCGGTCGTCAAACTGCGGGACGTCGGTGAAGCTGTCCTTGCCCCCGAAAACGAACGCACAATTCTTCGCGGCGATGGCGGCGTACCGATGGTGGCCGTGGCCATCACGCCCCAACCAGGTGCCAATCACATCGACATCGCCGATGAGTTTTATCGACGGGTCGAGCAAATCAAGAAGGACCTCCCCGCCGGCCTTACCTTGAAAGTGGCGCTGGACACGACGACCAATATCCGCAAGGCCATCTCCGAAGTCGGCGAGACCATCCTGATCGCTTTCCTGCTGGTACTGCTGGTTATTTTCGTCTTTCTGCGCCATTGGCGCACGACGATCATCCCGATGCTGGCCATCCCCATTTCGCTCATCGGCGGCTTCTTCATCATGTACCTCGCCCACTTTACGATCAATATCCTCACCCTGCTGGGCATCGTGCTGTCGACGGGAATAGTGGTCGATGACGCCATCGTCGTGCTCGAAAACATTTACAGCAAGATCGAACGAGGCATGAATCCGCTCGAAGCCGGACACTCCGGATCGAAAGAAATCTATTTCGCCATCATCTCCACCACGATAACGCTGGCCTCGGTGTTCTTGCCGGTCATTTTCCTGCAGGGGCTCACCGGGCGGCTGTTCAGGGAGTTCGGCATTGTGGTGGCGGGTTCGGTGCTTATTTCGGCCTTTGTATCGCTTACCCTCACCCCCATGATGAGCGCCCGCACTCTCCACCGAAGCACCCATGAAAACTGGTTGTTTGAGTTGAGCGAGCGATGGTTCAAGCGTCTGTCGGCCGGATATCAGCGATCGCTCCGCCTGTTTGTCGATCGACGCTGGCTGGCGCTGGCAATAATG
>JBGOTX010000424.1:0-2634 GCA_041476705.1 Candidatus Zixiibacteriota bacterium | reverse complement strand
TGAACTGTGCCTCAACCCGGTCGATCATCCTGTCGATCGAAAAGCACTCGACAAACCGGCGACGGTTTCGGACGCCCATTTCGCGGGCCATCGCCTGATTGGAAACGACTTCCACCACCGCGTCCGCCAGCGCCGACGGATTGCGCGGTTCAACCAAGCGCGCACCGCCGCTGGAACCAACCACCTCCGGTATACCGCCGACATCCGACGCCACGATGGGCAGTCCCGCCCGCATTCCTTCGAGAATGGCGATACCGAACGGTTCCTCGATCGACGGGTGGATCATGAGATCCGTTCCCGCCACGATCGAACCGACATCATCACGCATGCCACCGAACACCACATACCGATCAACGCCGAGGGCGTCGGCGCGCGAACGAATTGCGGATTCAAGCGGGCCGTTGCCGAGAAATAACAAGCTGATACTTGGCACCTGTCGGACGATCTCGGGCAGGGCATCAATCAACGTCACATGCCCTTTCTGCTCGACAAACCGCCCAACCGTCACCGCGACGATTGCATCGTCGGGCAATTTGTACTGAGCGCGAATTGACGAGGCCGCTTCGGGGGATTTGAGGGCGTCGGGGGAATCGTCAATCCCCACCGGAATGACAGCGACCGTGTCCGGTCGGACATACCCGAGCGCGGTCACCTGACGTTTGAGCGACTCGGAAGGTACGATGACGGAGTCTATCAGTTTCGGCGTGACCCAGCGATGTGACCAGGATTCTTTGGTGATATCCAATCCGACCGACCAGACCACTCGCGCCGAGCCGCTCCAGCGCGCGGCGAGTCCTCCGACCCGAATGTCCTTGGTGAAATTCACGCAGACTAGATCGATTTCGTCAGTCACCAGTTGACGGCGCACCCGCGCGATCGTGAGCGGATTGAAATCCCCGGAAATAGATAGTTCGAGGGTCGGAATATCGGTCGCCGCCGCGCGGCGCAGAAACTCCGAGCCCGACCGACCCACGACCAGAACGCCGTGGCCCCGACGTCGAAGGCCTCGGGCGACCAGACGAATCCATTCCTCCATGCCGCCATAGGTTTCCCGTTCAATCGAATCCAGAAACAGTACGTTCATTCGGCGTCCCGGAATTGCATGGTGTACAGTCGGTGATATAAACCTTCGTTCTGCATCAAAGCGTCGTGCGTGCCCTGCTCGACAATTTCGCCCCGGTCGAGCACGATGATCCGGTCGGCGTGCTTGATTGTCGAAAGCCGATGCGCAATAACCATCGTCGTGCGTCCGGTCAGCAGTCGGTCGATCGCTTCCTGTACCTGACGCTCGGACTCGGTGTCCAGAGCCGAGGTGGCCTCGTCGAACAAAAGTATCTGCGGATTGCGCAACAAAGCCCGGGCGATGGCGATCCGCTGACGCTGGCCGCCCGACAGACGCACGCCGCGACTGCCGACCACGGTCTCATACTGTTGCGGGAACGACGTGATGAATTCGTGCGCGTTGGCCATGCGGGCGGCCTCGATGATCCGGACATCGGATACGCCGCTCAGGCCATACGCAATATTGCTCCGAATGGTATCGTGAAATAGAAACGTTTCCTGTGTGACAATCCCCATCAATCCGCGAAGCGACTTGAGCGACAGATCGCGGATATCGCAACCGTCGACAAGGATGCGCCCCCCCTGTGGATCATAAAAACGGGGCAAGAGATTAAACAAAGTCGTTTTCCCGGCGCCCGAGGGTCCGACCAGCGCCACCACCTCGCCGCACTTGATGTCAAAGCTGATCTGCTTCAGCACCGGTTCATGTTCATCATAATGAAAGGACACGCGCTCGAACGAGATTCCGTCGCCACACGTTTCCACAGCGCGCGCTCCGGGGCGGTCGGTGATCGTTTCCGGCGTATCGAGCACTTCGAACACCCGTTCGGCGGCCGCCATCCCCTCTTGTAGTTTGATATGAATCTGACTCAATTCTTTCGCCGGCTTGATAAGAGAGAACATCGACACGACATAAGTCATGAAATCGCCCGCTTGAAGCTCGCCGGTGCCGGACAGAATTCGTGAACCGGCATACATCAGTATGATAATTCCCGCGGCGGTGGCCAGCAGGTCATTGATCGGCGACGCCAGATGGCGGATACGTGTCATGCGCACCAGCGACCGGAAATAGTCGCGCGTAGTCTGGAAAAATTTGTTGGCCTCAAATTCCTCCATCGAAAATGCCTTGACAATCCGCATATTGCTGACGTTTTCCTCAAGGACTGAGTTGACATCGGCCATCCGCTCCTGTGTCCGCTCCGAGTACTTGCGCAGTTTTTTCCCGATGTACCAGATGAATCCGAAAACCGCCGGCAGGCAGATCATGGCCAGTAATGTCAGTTTCCAGCTCAGAATCACCAGAAAGGCGGCGAATACGAACGCCATGATGCCGTCGGTGACTAGTCGGTTGAAGCCGATGTCGATCGCCTCGTTGAGCACCACGACATCATTGGTCACGCGAGAAATAATCTGACCGGTGCGGCGCCGATGAAAATAGTCAAGCGACAACCGCTGATACTTCTCGAACAACCGGTCCCGGAAATCCTTCATGACCGCCTGCTGGACATACGCCATCAAGTACCCTTGCAAGTACAGAAAGAGATTCTTGAGCACGGTGATGATCAAAATGAC
>JBGOTX010000423.1:0-2638 GCA_041476705.1 Candidatus Zixiibacteriota bacterium | reverse complement strand
GGGTCAACCAGTATCGGGTTTTCGCGGTCGGACAGGAAAATCCGAAAAACTACTCCGGTTTCCTGCAGACGGGTGATCCTGACAGGGCTTTCCAACCGACCAACCTCCCTCAAGCTCCGCTAAAGTACGAAATCA
Source organism: Candidatus Zixiibacteriota bacterium (assembly GCA_041476705.1). Classification (GTDB taxonomy): domain Bacteria; phylum Zixibacteria; class MSB-5A5; order GN15; family FEB-12; genus JACRAV01. The sequence continues at coordinate 2,503 of JBGOTX010000423.1, read as the reverse complement.
ACGGCCGACCCAAGAAAATATATTGACATCGTCATTGACACACTGTTTCTTGAGCGCAGATAGCCATGGCGATAACCCTTTAGACGGTAGAGGGTTGAGAATCGACAATAACTCTTCGCGATTCAACTCCATGGCGTAAAGCGACTTTCTAAACCGTCGTTGACATTGCACGACCTAAACGCATGCAGGGAAGATATGGAACTTGACCTACAGGGCAATATCGAAAAATTCACGCTGGCCGAAATTCTGCAACTGATAGCGGCCGGACGCAAGTCCGGTACGCTTGGCATTCAGCGCGAGGATTCGATTGTAATGATCTATTTCGACCGCGGCGAAATCATTTATGGATACGGGCCGCGTCAGACTTTTCATCTGGGACAACTCCTCCAGGAACGAGGCAAGTTAAACGCCCAGCAGTTGGACGAAGCGGTACAGGCGCAAGCCCGCACCGATAACACAAAGCGGCTGGGTGAGATTCTGGTCAATAAAAGGTTCATCGATCGCGCCGACCTTCAGTCGGTAGTTCAGGAACAGGTGAGCGAATTGTTATTTTCGCTGTTGTCGTGGCAGACCGGATCATTCAAGTTTTACGAAAATCAATTTCCCACCGACGAAGAGATCACGGTTCGACTTTCTGTCGAGAATGTCATCCTCGAGGGCTTGCGCCGGCTCGACGAACAGAACATGATCGCCGATACGCTTCCCAATCTCGACACCGTGTATGTGCTGTCGGCCTCGCAGGCGGGTCGCGCCCGTGCCGTTACGCTCGAAGCCAACGAGTGGAACACGATGGCCCTGCTCGATGGTCGGCGGTCGCTTGACAAGATCTGCGAGATCAGCCCGCTCGGACGGGATGTAACGCTTCGCATGCTGGCCAAGCTGAAACTGGCGGGGATTATCACCCAGACCGACCGGAAGCCGGAACCAGCGGTGACTCCGGCCCAGGCGCAAGCGAACGGCAATACACAGAATCTTGAAGCAATGGTCGGGCAGTTGGCGCAATTGTTCGAGAATTACCTGTCGGCCAAGACAATCGCGCGGCCGCGGATGCAGAATATCACTACCAGTGTGCCGGGAGAACCGCGTTGAGCCGGATCGAGACACTTAAGCGTCTCGAACAAACGCTCGAGTCGTTTCTGGAGCGGGCGGTCTTTGTCAAGGCCGAGCGTATCCGGGTGCTGGGAGGGATCAACCGGCTCGATGATATAGCGCGCAAGGCGGTCGACGGCGGCGATCCGACCGATTCGATCGGGCAGTGGTTTGCCGAGCACAACCGGTTGCGCGACACCGGCGCATTCACGCCGGCCGAGCAACACCGGATCAGCGACCTTCTCGGGGAGATTCGCCGGGAACTGAGGGTCAACGAGCAGTCCTCGCCGGCGATTAACAAGATCGCGTCGGAGATCGAGCGGTGGCGGCAGACACCCACATCGACCGGGGTCAAACTGGTCCTCAAGCGAGGACCGGAGGTCGCGGAACCGACCGGCGAAGAGCCGACTATCGCCAAGTTCCACAGTACGTTAGACAAAATTTCAGCCCTTTTTGCGGATAAATCGGCCACGAAGAAACATTTGTTGTCGGTGCTCGATGATTCTCTCAAATCGGCTACGTTACAGAAAAGCCCGGACGCCTTGATTTTGTCGGGTCTGTTAGTATATTACCTTAAGCTGAACGGGTACAAAGTCGACCCGTTTGTCAAGCGCCTGAAAGAGGCGGAGCAGATTCAGAAACAGGATGGTGTTCGCCATGCTGAATAGCTCTGAAAAAGCGTACTGCAAGGCACTTGAGGCGCTCGAGCGGAAACAATTCCGCGAGGCCATGCGTTACCTTGACGCGGCGGCGCCGTTCTTCCTGACCAATCAGGAGTTCGGGCTTTTGCATCAGACGACGCGCCTTCTCTGTCTGGTGAAGACGGAGTTGGCGGCCCTTGAGGTGGAAACGACAAGAACGAAATAGAGGAGTTGATCCAGTATGGCAAAGAAACAGAGTTTCATGGACAAGTCCATGAAGAAGAAACTGGCCCAGACCTGCCCGGTCTGTTCGGGCGAGATCGTGTTCGTTAAGCATGTCAAGGCGATGAAGGGTGACAACGGCGCGTGGAAATTCCGCGCGGTCAACACCGGCGTGTGCAAGTGCAACGAAAAGGAAGTTTACGCCTGAGCGCAGTTTCATAAGATGATTCAAGCCCTCCGGCCGCAAGGTCGGGGGGTTTTTGTTGGGGGCGAATTAGGGTGGCTTTGTTTGACATCGCCTTTTTATTCTAAGGGCGGCCTTTGTAAGTTATTGAACCAGAACAAGGGTTGGGTTTGTTTCACAGCGCGGCTAATCGAGGTGCGGTCAGGCGTCCCACCTGACCGCCGACGTTGGTGTCGGGTGGGACGCCCGACACCACATTCCAGCGCCGAATTGGGTTCGTTTTGTTAATCTAAAAAGTTTCGTTGTCACACCGGCGCCCACGCTGTCACCCCGGACTCGATCCGGGGTCCAAGATTGTGACAGGCGC
>JBGOTX010000422.1:0-2640 GCA_041476705.1 Candidatus Zixiibacteriota bacterium | reverse complement strand
GTTTACGCTGGACGAGGGATTGTCGCGCGCAGTGGCCCAGGTGTTCATACATCTGTACGACAAAGGACTGATTTATCGCGGCCACCGAATCGTAAACTGGTGCCCGTCGTGCAAAACTTCACTTTCCGACGATGAGTTGGAGTGGAACGAAACCGAGGGCTCGCTCTGGTACATCAAGTACAAGATCAAAGGTGAAGACGAGTACCTGACTGTGGCCACCACGCGCCCCGAAACGGTGCTTGGCGACACGGCCATCGCGGTCAATCCGAAAGACCCGCGCCACAAGAAGTGGATTGGCCGCACGGCGCTCCTGCCGATTCTGGAGCGCGAGATTCCGGTGATTGCCGACCCCCATATCGACCCGGAATTCGGTACCGGTATCATGAAGGTTACGCCGGCCCACGACGCCAACGATTTTGAAATCGGCCGCCGCCACGACCTGCCGGAATTGAATATCCTCAATATCGACGGTACTCTGAACGAACACGCAGGCAAGTACAAAGGGCTGGACCGGTTCGAGGCCCGCAAGCAACTCCTCGAAGACCTGCAGAAAAAGAGCCAACTCGACAAGACCGAAAAATACCATCTCGTACTCGGAACTTGTTATCGCTGTGACACTATTATCGAGCCGTACCTGTCCGATCAATGGTTCGTGAAAATGAGCGAACTGGCCAAACCGGCGATCGAGGCGGTGAATTCAGGCAAAATCCAGTTCCATCCGTCGTACTGGTCCAAGACCTACCTGCACTGGATGGACAATATCCGCGACTGGTGCATCTCACGGCAACTCTGGTGGGGCCACCGCATTCCCGTCTGGTACGCCCCTGACGGCAAGATGTTTGTTTCGGTCGACCGCCCGACAGCCGCAGAGTGCCCAGGATATGATCCGGCCGCGCTGGTTCAGGACGAAGACGTGCTCGACACCTGGTTTTCCTCGTGGCTCTGGCCCTTCTCAACCTTCGGCTGGCCCGATAAGACCCCCGAACTTGACAAGTTTTATCCGACCAAAGTGCTGGTGACCGCCTCGGAGATCATCTTTCTCTGGGTGGCCCGCATGGTCATGGCCGGGTATGAATTCATGGGTGCGGCGCCTTTCTCAGATGTGTACATTCACGGCACGGTGCGCGACGAACGCGGGATCAAGATGTCCAAATCGCTGGGCAACGGAATCGACCCGCTCGAAATCACCGAGAAATTCGGCGCCGACACGCTTCGCATTTCCCTCACGCTGGCCACGCCCGACGGTCAGGACCCGTGTATCGGCCGCAACACCTTCGAGGTCGGACGTAATTTCGTCAACAAGCTGTATCAAGTCTCCCGCTTTGTCATGATGCGTCTGGACGGCCGCACTCCGGTTGTCGACACGATCGACCGGACTGATTTAGTCATCTTCGACCGGTGGATTTTGTCGCGCCTGACGCAGACCATCACCGATGTCGATACTGCCCTGACCGAGTATCGCCTCTCAGCCGCCTCCAAAATTCTGTACAATTTCGTCTGGGAAGATTTTTGTTCATGGTATGTCGAACTGATCAAGCCGGATCAGCCTGGCGCGGTGATTCGAGCGGGTTCACTTAATGTCGCGACTTACGTGCTCGACAAGATTCTCAAGCTCCTTCACCCGTTTGTGCCGTTTGTAACTGAAGAAATCTATCTCCAGTTGACGGCGGATATGCCCGGCGCTCCCGAGACGATTACCTTTGGTCCATGGCCGAAGGCCGACTCTTCACTGCTCAATCCCTCGCTCGAAGCCGATCTGAAACAAATCCAGGAAGTGGTCACGGCCGTCCGGTCCATCCGCTCGGAATTGAATGTTCCGCCCGGCAAGAAGTCCGACCTGCACGTGCGGGTAAAAGACGAAATCCTGGGCGAACTATTGCGCAACCACGTGGAGTACTTTCGCTCATTGGCCCGGGTTGAAAAACTCGTCTGCGGGGCCGAGGTCAAAAAGCCGCCCATGTCCGCATCGGCGGTCATCTCCGGCGCCGAGATCTTTATACCGCTGGCCAGCCTCATCGACCTCGAAGTTGAAAAAGGCCGCCTGCAGAAGGAACTGAACAATCTGCGCGACCTCTTGGAGAAACTCTCGCGCAAACTCGCCAACCCCGATTTTCTGGCTCATGCCCCCGAGGACATCATTTCCAAAGAACGGGCCAAGAAGGAAGATTACGAGGAACGGATCGAAAAACTCAACCGCAACCTCGAACAAATCCTGGGCTGGTAGCGGGTCGGGCGGGCTGTCGACATTTCACTTCCCGATCCCGGAGTACCGGTTCGACGATTGTGTGACAAGAGCGCTTCAGGTGGGAGACCGATCGTGACAGACGTGTCGTCGCTCAAGCATTACAACGAAATCCGGCGGCTGGTGCCGATTGCCCCGTTCAAATCCGCCACGGTGTACATGTCGTGGCATAACCGGTTGACGATGACGGATATGCTCGAAGTCTGGGAGGCGCTGGTGGTTGCCTATGCGTTTGAGCGGCGACCTATCGATGACCTGCTATTTTCGGGGGTCAAGGCCTTTCTCGATCAAACCCGCGATCAGACGCCAAATACAATCGATGACTGCCGCGCCCGCGCCGATGAATTGATCGGCTTTCTCTTTCCCAAACCCTGAACCGCCCTCTTGAAAATGAAGCT
>JBGOTX010000421.1:0-2649 GCA_041476705.1 Candidatus Zixiibacteriota bacterium | reverse complement strand
TTTCCATGAAATGCGGCATGGCGTTATAGAACGCCTCGCAGAGCGAATCCAGTGCAACTAAAATCTGCTTGTTGATCACCAACTTTTCGCCGCCGACCGTGCCTATTCTGGCCACCGGAACCCCTGCCCCGCTGAAGAACCGTTCGAGGGCAGATGCGTTTTCCGGAGAACAAGAGACGATCACCCGCGACTGCGATTCACCAAAGAGGAGACAGTCGGGTCGGATGGAGTCGTGAAGCGTGACGGTTGCGCCGCGCACTTTTTCACGGTTGCTGATACAGCATTCGGCCAGGGCAATTGCCAGGCCACCATCGCTGGTGTCATGCGCCGACTTGATCCACCCATTCTGAATGGCCGCCAGCAGGTGTTGTTGCAGTAGTTTCTCGGCTTCCAGATCGATGACGGGGACTTCGCCCTTTGTTTCACCGTGGACAGTGTGCAAGTACTCCGACGCGCCCAATTCCTCGGTGTTGCGGCCCAGCAGAAAGATGATGTCGCCATCATCCTTGAACCACTGGGTGGTGATGTGGACGGTGTGTTCGATCAGGCCGACCATACCGATAGTCGGTGTGGGGAAAACGGCCCGGTCAGGATCTTCATTGTAAAATGACACATTTCCACCGGTGACCGGCGTGCCGAGCAGGCGGCAGGCCTCGCCCATTCCCGCGACTGCCTCGGCGAAAGTGTAGTAGACTTCGGGCTTGTAGGGATTGCCAAAGTTGAGGCAGTTGGTCACGGCCAGCGGTTTGCCGCCTGAGCAGACGATATTCCGGGCGGCTTCAGCGACGGCAATATGCGCGCCTCTCCGTGGATTCAGAAAGCAGTATCGGGCGTTGCAGTCGGTGGCCATGGCGAGGGCTTTGTCGGTTTTGCGAAGACGAATCACCGCGGCATCGGAGCCGGGACCGACCGCCGTTCCGGTGCGGACAGTCGAATCGTACTGCTCAAAGACCCATCCCTTGTGACAGAGATTGGGGGCGCTGAGCATGGTCAAGAGCGTGGCGTTCCAATCACGGTTGATGGGAAAGCGGCCGAGATCGAGCGACGACAAACTATCGATATAGCCGGGGTGTTTGGATTCGCGTTTGTACACCGGCGCGCCGCCGCCGAGGACCAGGTCGACCGATGGGATTCGGGCGACGATTTCGCCGTGCAGTTTGACGGTCATCATTTTATCTGAGGTGACTTGTCCGATAATGGAGCAGTCGAGCCCCCACTTGGTGAAGATTTTTTGTACCGCCTCTTCATTTCCTTTTTTCACGCAGACAAGCATTCGTTCCTGCGATTCGGATAAAAGGATTTCGTACGGCGTCATGCCCGATTCGCGGACCGGCACTTTATCGATATTGATCTCGATTCCGGCTTGTCCCTTGGCCGACATCTCGGACGACGAGCAGGTCAATCCGGCCGCGCCCATGTCCTGAATGCCGACGATCAAGTTCTGCTCGATGATTTCGAGCGTGGCTTCGAGCAGGAGTTTTTCGGTGAACGGATCGCCGATCTGCACCGATGGCCGTTTGGATTCGGATTTCTCGCTGATTTCTTCGGAGGCGAACGTGGCGCCGTGGATACCGTCGCGACCGGTCTTGGAGCCGACCATCATGATCGGGTTCCCTTCACCCGTCGCCACCGCCGAGGCCATCTGGTTGGTCTTGACGATGCCGACCGACATGGCATTGACCAGCGGGTTGCCGGTGTAGCAATCATCGAAAAAAACTTCGCCCGCCACGGTGGGAACGCCGAAGGAATTACCGTAATCGCCGATTCCCCGCACCACACCGTCGATCAGGTATCGAACCCGGGGATTATCGGGAGAACCGAACCTCAGCGAGTTGAGCGAGGCGATTGGCCGGGCGCCCATCGTGAAAATATCGCGCATGATCCCACCGACGCCGGTGGCCGCACCTTGATACGGTTCTACCGCGGAGGGGTGATTGTGTGATTCGATTTTGAATACGACCGCCAACCCGCCGCCGATATCGACCGCCCCGGCGTTTTCTTCGCCCGCCTTGGCGAGCAACGCCTCACCATCACGGGGGAGAGTTTTGAGCAGGGCGATGGAATTTTTGTACGAGCAGTGCTCCGACCACATGACGCTGAAAATCCCCAGTTCCGTGAAATTCGGTTCCCGACCGAGGATCTTTTTGATCATGTCATATTCTTCAGGAGTCAGACCGTGGGCGGTGACTATTTCCGGGGTGACTTTGGGCTGTACAAACGGTGCGGGCATCATTCCTCTTTAGTTAGAAGGGGCGAATATAGAAGGCGGGAAGGGTGGCGTCAAGCAGGAGCGATAGCGTCAGGGCGGGAGCCCTGACGCCACCAAAGCCACTCCGTTACAGACAACTCTTCACGGGTGTGAAGCTCACGTACAGAAAATCAACCAGCGCCGCCAAGTCGGAGATATCGATACTCCCCTCGCCGTCGGTGTTGGCCTCCTTGGGACAGCAGAGTGGAGCGAACGAGACATACAGGTTGTCGACCAGAGCGATCAGGTCGGATATATCCACGCCGTTCCCAGGGTCGCAGTCAACATTTCCGGTCAAACCGATACAACAGCAGGCATCGCCGATCCCGTCGTGGTTGGTATCCTTCTGGTCGGGGTTGTAAACGGTGGGACAGTTATCAGCGGGGCAACTACTCACCGAT
>JBGOTX010000420.1:0-2674 GCA_041476705.1 Candidatus Zixiibacteriota bacterium | reverse complement strand
GAGCAGTATGGCAACGCCTAACGTCCCCGTCCAGGGGCCGCAACCGATCACTCGATTTGTGAGCAGGAATAATATGTTTGGAAAATTCAAGCGACTGTTCTTCGTCGGGATAGGCGGAGCCGGCATGTCCGGTATCGCCGAAATACTGCACAACCTCGGTTATCAGATCAGCGGTTCGGACAGTACCCCCAGCGAAGTCACCGAGTATCTCCGGTCGATCGGGGTAACCGTTCACGACGGCCACCGGGGATCGAATCTGGCCGAGGTCGACGTGGTCGTCATTTCGTCGGCTATCAACGAGGCCAATCCTGAAATCATCGAAGCGCGGCGTCGCGGTACGCCGGTGATCAAGCGCGCCGAAATGCTCGGCGAATTGATGCGCCTCAAGTTCTCGATCGGCGTGGCGGGGACGCACGGCAAGACCACCACCACCTCGATGGTCGGCCGGATATTCCGCCAGGCCAATCTGCACCCTACGCTGATTGTGGGCGGTATCGTGGCCGAACTTGGCACCGGCGCGACCCTCGGCGCGGGCGATTATCTGATTGCCGAGGCGGATGAATACGACCGGTCGTTTCTGGCCATGTTTCCGACGATGGCGGTGGTGCTGAATATCGAGCCGGATCACCTCGACTGCTATGCCGATATCGACGATCTGAAAAATGCCTTTCTGACTTATATCAATCGTGTACCGTTCTACGGCTCGGCGATTGTGTCAGCCGATGATCCGAATATCGCCTCGCTCCGCTCGAAGTTTAATCGCCCGCACGCGACCTTCGGCTTCTCCGCTGAGGCCGATTACCGGGCGGTGGATGTCAAAATGACGGTGGGCCGCACGACCTGTTCGGTCTTCCGGCGCGGCATGCTGCTGGGCGAGTTGATTCTCCGCGTTCCAGGACGGCACAACGTGGCCAACGCCCTCGCCGCCACGGCCGCCGCCACCGAACTCGATATTCCCTTTGCGACCATCGCCGACGCTCTCCGCGGGTTTACCGGCGTGGGACGGCGGTTTGAAATTATCGGCGAAGCCAACGGCATCACGGTGGTCGACGATTATGCGCACCATCCGACAGAGATCACCGCCACTCTGCGCACGGCCAAAGATGTGTACAACCGGCGGGTCATCGCGGTGTTTCAGCCCCATTTGTTCTCGCGCACCCGCGATTTTCTCAAGGAATTTGCCGAGGCCTTGTCGGCCGCCGATCACGTGATTGTCACCGATATCTATCCCGCGCGCGAAGAACCGATTCCGGGGATCACCTCGGATCGCATCCGCGCGGAAGCGGAGAAACTTGGATTCAAGCATTTCGAATATGTGGGGACGAAAGAACACGCGATCGACGCCGTGGCCCGGGTGGCCAAACGAGGCGATATGGTAATCACCATCGGCGCCGGCTCGATCACCCACATCAAGAAACAGATACTGGAGCGATTGCAGAAACCGTGAAAGCATTTTTCAGCAAGAACCGACTTATGCTGATTGGCGCCACCGCACTGGTGGTGGCGGCGGCCGTCGCGCTTGAAGTCACCGAGGTGTGCCGACTCAAGGCGGTCACGCTCGATGGTCAACCTCTGGCCAACTGGCAGGGCAGATTCGGTTTATCATCGGCGAAACTTGTCACCGATCAACCGGTGGACTTGCTGGCGACCGAAATGCTCGGTTCTGACGGTGTCGTCAAGATCGATGTCGCATACGAATTGCCCGGTACGGTGCGTATTCGCACCAACGATTACACGGCCATCGCTTTTCTGGTCGATCGCACACTGGGCGAGGTCTGGGGACTCGATCAATCCGGCCGAATCGTGCCGCTGAAAGAGTCGCAGGAGGATTGGGAGCACCCGTTTTTCACCGGCCTGTTGGCCGGGCGGGCCTACGGTGCGTGCGAAGACTTGCGCGTTTCAGTGGCGCTGGCGCAATTGGACCGTCTGGCCGAGGAACAACCGACCGCTTATCGACTGGTGAGCGAAATCAATTTCCTGCCGCCCGATTATCTGATCGTCACGCTCGACGGTGTCGCGGCGCCGATCAAAGTCCGACCCGATGCCCTGGCGCGTCAGATCAGCGCGGTCGTGGAATTCGTGCTGAAGTATCAGCCCGATCTGACCGATGCCCGTATGCTCGATTCCCGGTTCGGCAATCTGGTGGTCAAGGAATGTATCCCCGATACCACCAAGAAGGATAGCAGTACGCACCGCGCGACGGTGGAGGCGTTCGACTAAGATGGCCAAAGAAAACATCGTTGCGGCGCTGGATATCGGTACGACCAAGATTCTCGCTCTGGTTGGCGAGATGGACGAACACGGCGATATCCACGTGATTGGTCACGGGGTTTCCGCGGCCGAAGGGCTTCGACGCGGCGTGGTGGTCGATATGGATAAGACCGTCAAGTCGATTCGCAAGGCGATCGATGACGCCCAACTCGTGTCGGGCGTGCTGATCGACCGGGTGTCGGTTGGGATCGCGGGTGAGCATATTTATTCCATCAACAGTCATGGCGTCGTGGCGGTCTCGCGGTCGGACAATGAAATCACCGCCGCTGATGTCAAGCGGGCGGTCGATGCCGCCCGCACGATCGCCATTCCGGTCGACCGCGAAATTATTCACGTCATCCCGCAGGAATACTCGGTCGATGACCAGACCAGCGTGCACGATCCGGTGGGAATGAACGGCGTG
>JBGOTX010000419.1:0-2680 GCA_041476705.1 Candidatus Zixiibacteriota bacterium | reverse complement strand
ATACAGTAAAGCCGCCGAGACCAAGTAACGCAGCCGGCGTTGCGGCTTCGATCAATTCTTCATTGAAAGATCCATGCCCGATCTGAATGTCGGTGGACAAGCGGTAATCGAAGGGGTGATGATGCGGGCGAAAGACCGCATCGCCACCGCTGTTCGCGTTCCATCGGGTGAAATCCTGATCAATACCCAGGAATATCGTTCGTTCACTTCCCGTCACAAACTGCTCAAATTGCCGATAGTTCGCGGCGTGATCTCGTTTTTCGAGATGCTGGTGATCGGTGTTCGCACCCTTAATTTTTCAGCTGATATCGCTCTGCGCGAACAAGAACGGGCCGAAGCCGAAAAAGCCGGCAAAGAATATCTGGACAAGGGGAAAAAGTCCAACGGGCTTCTGCTCGGCCTGATGGCTCTGGTCTCGCTGGGGATCGGTATCGCTGTTTTCTTCTTTCTACCCCTGGCCGTGGCCGGTTTGTTCGGTATCGATAAGAACGCCGTTGGGTTCAACCTGATGGCCGGAGCCGTCCGCTTAACTCTTCTCATTGGGTATCTGGCGGTGCTGACTTTGATCAAGGATTTTCAGCGAATTTTCCAGTATCACGGCGCCGAACACAAATCGATTTACACGTTTGAGATGGGGGACGAACTGACACCCGAGAAGGCGATGACATACACCCACTTTCATCCCCGGTGCGGCACTTCGTTCGTCCTGATTGTAGCGCTGGTGGCGATGTTTTTGTACGCGATTGCCGATTCTATTTTTGCGATCGTCACCGGGCACCCGCCGTCACTCCCGATCCGGTTCGCGCTCCACGCCTCGCTCTTGCCGCTGGTCGCGGGCGGGTCGTACGAACTGCTCAAGCTCTCCGGCAAGACGCGCGACAACGCCATCACCCGGTTCCTGATCGCCCCCGGACTGTGGATGCAACGGATCACCACGCGCGAACCCTCGATAGATCAAGTAGAGGTCGCCATCGCCGCGCTCGAGGCGGCTATCGGGGCCACCGAATCCCGACTGACGTCCAAGCGAACCGCCGTGTATTAGCGGCGTCTCCGCGCCATTGTTGTCTTTCTTTTTCACTCGGAAACGAATATTTTGCAGGACCTAGTATGCTTGAGATAGTACACAAACTGGAACAGAAGCTGAAATCGCTCGACGACCGCATGCTCGACCAGACGGCGGCCTCGGATGTCAAGCGGATGATTGCGCTCAGCCGCGAACGCCGTCAGCTCGAAGAGCTTCTGGCAGTGGCGCGGCGATACAAGAAGATTCGCACCGGCCTCGATGACGCCCGCGCCATTCTGCGCGAGAACGCCGATCCGGAACTGCTTGAGATGGCCCGGGAAGAGGCGGCGTTGTACGAGGGGCAGATCGAGGCCGTCGAGCAGGAATTCAAAGTCAAACTTCTGCCGCGCGATCCCAACGATGACAAGCCGGCGGTGGTCGAAATCCGGGCCGGCACCGGCGGCGATGAGGCGGGACTCTTCGCCGGGGATATTTTCCGGATGTATCAGCGATACGCCGACCGGCAGGGGTGGAAGCTCGAACTGTTGTCGACCAGCGAATCGTCCATGGGCGGATTCAAGGAAGTGATTTTTTCGCTCACCGGCGATCAGGCGTACGGCCGCATGAAGTACGAATCGGGGGTGCATCGGGTTCAGCGCGTTCCGGCCACCGAGGCCCAGGGGCGGATACACACCTCGGCCATTTCGGTGGCGGTATTTCCCGAAGCCGAAGACCTCGACATTGAAATCAAAGAAAGTGAAATGAAGGTCGATGTCTACCGGTCCTCCGGTCCGGGGGGGCAGTCGGTCAACACCACCGACTCGGCGGTGCGGATCACGCACCTTCCCACCGGCATGGTGGTGACCTGCCAGGACGAGAAATCACAGCTCAAGAACAAGCAGAAGGCGATGCGGGTGCTGAGAGCGCGGCTGTACGACCGGATGATCGCCGATAAGCAGGCCAAGATTGCGGCGGAGCGCCGCTCGATGGTCTCCACCGGCGACCGTTCAGCCAAAATCAGGACGTACAATTTCCCGCAATCGCGCGTGACCGATCACCGGATCGGCTTGACTATCTATCAATTGACGGAAATTCTCAACGGCGGCGTCGATGCCCTGATCGGGCCGCTCATGCAACATGACCAGCAGGAACGGTTGAAGCTCGAAACACAAGCAGTGGGATGAGGCCATGAAGTACATTCGCATTTTCGGCGCCGTCGTGCTCACCATACTGATGCTGTATGTGGCGCGGCGTAATTCTGTCGGTTCTTCGGAACACTTCGTTCATACCGACGGCGCCTATCAGTTCGAAATCGAAACCGTTCCCAAAGGGATAGAGCATGCCGACACAGTCATCCGGGTGAATGTGGTCGGGCCGTTTGACAACGGGCATCGCGTCATGATGCAAGTCGTACCCGCGCCGGGGTCGCCGGTCTCGGGCAAGGGGTATATGGTTCCTTTCATGCAAATGGAACGGGGATCGAGCGAGTTCTATCTGCGGGTACCGGTTGGCGCGAAGAATGAGAAGACTTTCTACCGCATTGTGGTTATTGACGGGAGCGGCGGCACGATTGCGCAATTCTCCCGCCCCGATGGCTCACCTTTTGTGCTTCGCTCGATTGGCCATGTGCCAGTCCCGGTCCTGGCCGGCCATATCCTGTTTATCTTCAGCACGTTT
>JBGOTX010000418.1:0-2682 GCA_041476705.1 Candidatus Zixiibacteriota bacterium | reverse complement strand
TCGAACTTCGCCAGTTCGTTCGCGTCGTGCCGGACCGTTTCCTCGCTCACTTTCTTCTCACCATCAAAGAGAGCCATCTTGGTCGAAGTCGACCCCGGATTGATGATGAGCATGAACTGAGACATGGCCTACGCCTTCACCCGTTCCGTCGTCAGCGACCGACCTCGCTCAAACGCCGTGATATTGATCGCCACGAACTGCGGCCTGACCTTGCTCTTGAGGGTCTCGATCCAGAGTTCTTCGGGAAATCGGAGATAGGTAGACAACACACCCAACAGAATCGTGTTGACCAGTCGCGGATTGCCGAGTTCGCCGGCGATTTGATCCGCCGGAACGGCTATCACGTGATTGATTTTCTTGCGCACTTCGGCTATCGAATCTTCAGGATAATGAAACACTTTTGATCCGGTCACGATAGCCGGAATAAGCGAGGTGTTCGAAATAATCGCAATCCCTTCCTTGCGCAACCACGACACCGCCCGCAATCCCTCGGCCTGCTCGAACGCCATCAGCACGTCGACCTGGCCTTCGGCAATCGTCGGCGAGTATACTTTCGGAGCCATCCTCACGTGCGAACTAACCACGCCGCCGCGCTGGGACATCCCGTGAATCTCGGACTTCTTGACATCCAGCCCGCTGTTCATTCCAACTTCGGAAATCACCTCCGAGGCCAATAACACTCCCTGCCCGCCGACTCCCACGATCAGAATATTCGCGCTTTCGCCGGTAATCATCGCGCCACCCCCGTCTTCACGAAATGACTCTTGAGTATGATCGCCTCGGTCGGACAGATCTGCGCGCAGAGCGTACACCCGGTGCAGAGCGTGTCGTCGATAATCGCCTTCGGGTGACCGTGACGGTTGGTTTCGACCGACGCCATAATCGCCGGACACGAAATCCGGAAACAGGCCGAACACCCGTTGCACAACTCCAGATCGACTACGTACGGTTCATCCATAATCCGTTTCGGCATCAACACGCAAGGGCGAGTCGTGATAATCACCGAGGGTCCCGGCCGCGCCATTTCTTCTTTGATCGTCGCAACGGCCAAATCGTAATTGTACGCGTCAAGTTCGCGCACCGAATTTACGCCCAGCGCGTGACACAATTTGAACAGATCGACCTGAGGAGCATCCTCACCCATCAGCGTCTTCCCCGTACCCGGATGCTGTTGTCCGCCGGTCATGGCGGTCGCGCGGTTGTCCAGAATGATAACTGTCACGTTTGATTTGTTGTAGACCGCGTCAAGAAGTCCGGTGATTCCTGAATGAATGAAGGTCGAATCGCCGATCACCGCCACCGTGCCGGTCTTTGATCCCTGCACTTTCTCCATGCCGATCGCACTGCCGATCGATGCCCCCATGCAGATGCAGGTATCAATCGCATTGAGCGGCTCGGTGACTCCGAGCGTGTAACAACCGATATCACCGGTCACCGCCACACCCAGTTTCTTGAGCGCCATGAATGCCCCACGATGCGGACACCCCGGACACAAAACCGGCGGTCGCGGGAAAAGTTCTTCGGCGGAAATTTCCGGTAGATCGACCCGGTCGACCAAACCCGCTTTCTTGAGCGCCACCGCCACCAGATGCGGCGACAATTCCCCCAGCGTGCCGGTATATTTCTTTCCCTCGACCATCAATCCGGCGGCCCGCAGAATATCCTCATAGAACGGTTCAAGCTCTTCAATAACAATCACCCGTTTGTGGGACTTGATAAACTGCCCGATCTTTTTGATAGGGAGCGGATACCCCATGCCGATTTTGAAATAGTCAAAAACCGGCGCGACTTCCTTACAATACTGATACGCCACGCCGCCGGTGATGATGCCGATATCCGAGCCGTTGTTCTCGACCCGGTTGAACGGCGTTTCTAGGGTGAAATGCCGCAGTTTTTCCAGACGCTCCTCGACCACCACATGACGTTTGCGGGCGTTCGCCGGAATCATCACATACTTGTCCGGGTTTTTGACAAACTTGCGGTTCGGCCCCTCGACCACCGGTCCCAACTCGACAACCGCTTTCGAGTGCGAAATGCGCGTGGTCATGTGAAGCATGACCGGGGTGTCGAAAATCTCCGACATCTCGTACGCCGTCACCAGCATCTCTTTGGCTTCCTGCGAGTCCGAGGGGGACAGAAACGGCACGTTCGCCATACGGGCATAAAACCGGTTGTCCTGTTCGTTTTGCGAGGAATGCATTTCCGGGTCATCGCACGAGACGATCACAAACCCGCCGTTCACGCCGGTGTAGGCGAATGTCATATACGGATCGGCCGCCACGTTCAGCCCGACATGTTTCATGGTGACCAGCGCCCGCGCGCCGCCGATCGATGCCCCTATGCCAACCTCGAACGCCACTTTTTCGTTGGGGGACCACTGCGCGTAAATACTTGGGAACCGTTCCGCGAGCGTTTCGAGTATTTCGGTCGATGGCGTTCCGGGGTAGGATGCCGCCAGTTTGACCCCGGCCTCGTACGCTCCCCGCGCTACTGCCTCATTCCCCGAAAGTAATTCTCTTATTCCTGGCTCAGCCATGTCTTATCTCCCAAATTCTCTTTCTCTGTCGTTGCGAGGCGCCTTGCACCGAAGCAATCTCGCCTCGTCTTCTCTTCATCGATCGAAACCCCTGCGGTTTCGACACCTTTCTCCCCGTAGGTCGGCGTTCCGAAGGCCGCTTTAGC
>JBGOTX010000417.1:0-2687 GCA_041476705.1 Candidatus Zixiibacteriota bacterium | reverse complement strand
TCGCCGAAATACCCCTGTCCTCTCTCAAGTGTGCGGCCGGTGGGCCAGAGGAAAAGCCGGGAGCGGTTCGGGTCCGGGAACCAGTGTTTTCCGTTCCTGATTCGCGATTTCTCGACTTCTTTAATCTGTCGGATCCGGTCCTTTCTGATGGTCGATTGGCCGACCGGGCCTTCGAACTTGATCTCTGTATCCTCCACTTCCACAATTCTGCCCACCAGCGTGGAGCCATCGGTGAGAGTAATCATTTGCACTTTGGTAGAATCGGGGATACGGAACGTGGTCTTGGCGCGGGTGGTCGGGGGGACTGCGACTAGAAGACCAAACAGAACGTAGATGGGGAATAATCGCATTGAACTTGTTCCTTTCGTGCTAAGGAAAGTGAAGTGGATCGACATGACCACCGACGGACGATATACCAACCTCAAGTCAGGCTGTCAAGGGGAGTGTTGAGAAAGTCCACCACCGCGTCATGGCGAGTGTCACGTCACCCTGAGCTTGTCGAAGGGTCGCGTGACCGAAGCAATCTCTCCTTCCGGCCTTGACTTAAGAGCGAGGAGTGATTGCTTCGTCCGGCGTTCGCCGGACTCGCAGTGACGAATTCCGGGTTATTTCAACAGATCCCAAAAGGCGGGTTACGGATGGGGCGTGGGCTATGTGTTCGCAGAGGGGGGCGCGCCAATCCCGGACAGCACCAGCCCGGCGAAAATGCACAATCCGCCGATTCCCCCAGCCCAGGTGAATTGCTCGCCGCCCAGGGTCCAGGCAAACACCGCCGCAAAGACCGGTTCGAAGGCAAAGATCAACGAAACTCTGAGTGGCGAAGTAAATCGCTGAGCGAACATTTGAATGACAAAGGCCGAGAGGGTGGGAAACAAGGCCAGGAAGACCACCCAGCCAAATGCCTTCTCTGTCACCGCAAATGAACACCCGGTCACCAACGCAGTTGCAACACTGAGCGCTCCAACGAACAGAAACTGCTGGCAACTTATGAGAAGGGGATCGATCCCTGCTTTCATGTATTTGTCCGAGTACAGGACGTGAAGCGCATAGGTGACCGCGGCAATGAGGGTGAGCGCATCGCCGATATTTATGTGCTGTAGGCCGCCGGTCAGAATCCACAATCCGGCCAGCGACACAAATGACGCTATGATCTCCCAGCGTGTCGGCCTGCGCTTAAATAACGTGATGAGAAAGAGCGGGATGAATACGACGAACAGTCCGGTGATAAAACCCGAATTGGAGGCGGTTGTGTACTTGAGGCCAATTGTCTGCGACACGTACTCAAACCAGAGAATCACCGAAACAAACAGCGCTTTCTTCCAATCGGTGAACAGCGGCCGTCGCTTGATCGCCAGATAGGCCAGCAAAATAAAACCGGCGATCAAGAAGCGGTACCCCACCATGGTGAGGGCGTCGATACCGTTAAGGGCGTCTTTTACGATAATAAAGGTCGAGCCCCAGATCACGGCGGCATAGAAAAGCCCAAGGTCGGCAGTGAGTTCGGTGCGGCGGGTGAGTTTGGTCATATTAAGACAGATTATAATGGAGGAATGAACGATCCGAAAGTCTTTGTAGGTCAGGGTCCTTGTGACCCTGACATTATCGATGTGTCGGATGGATTCGCAGGCTCACAAGGAGCCTGCGCTACGAAGAAGAAAGATGGATTCCCGCACAAGGTGGGCGGGACACCACATAGAGGTTGGACGGATCACCACTCGTGACAGTTCTTGCACACCGTCCGGTCGATCTGCACCTTGCCGTGGTCCTTCACCGAGTGACACGACACGCAGGCGACTTCGGCATCCTTGATATGTATGGCGTGGGGGAGTGTCTTGCCCTCCCACGCGACTGTTTCTTTGGGCGGCATTGAACCGTGACAAAACATTACACATGAATTTTCCGGCTTAAGCCCCTTGCCGCGTTCGGGAGGTTGATACTCGGAATTAGTAGCTTTGAGAGCTGCTTCTACTCGATCGCCGCTTGAATTCAGCAAATAAAGTGAATACCGGATATTGTGCGGCAGATGGCCTTCGCGAATGAAGTCGAAGTTATAGGTGGCCGTATCCAGCGCCGCCTTGGCTTTCTTGGCCGCGACTGAATTTCCCAGCGCCGCCACCTGACCAGTAAGCGCCTGTAGATATGCGGCGTATTCGGACAGGACTGTCTGGGTGCCGGAGCGCCAGTTGTCAAACATCAGATCATACCCTTTGCCGTGACAGGTGACGCACGAAGCCCGCTGGGCTTCTTTGCGCTCCTGCGCCGCCATCGGTTCCCCCTGCGGCGTAATGTGCGTGTGACAGCCGGTACAACTGACTTGCGCCATGA
The DNA here is from genome assembly GCA_041476705.1 of Candidatus Zixiibacteriota bacterium. Taxonomy (GTDB): domain Bacteria; phylum Zixibacteria; class MSB-5A5; order GN15; family FEB-12; genus JACRAV01. Next base: position 362 of record JBGOTX010000417.1, on the reverse strand, counting down.
ACATGGCGCTGGGGATATCGAGCGAGTCGCGTCCGCCAATGCCCATATACAACTGCTTGGGTCGGTTGTGCTGGCGAAGGTGACAGCTTTCGCACTGAATTTCCAAAGAGCTGACCATCTCGAAATTGCCGTGCTCGATGTCCGAGTGACAGCGGAAGCAGTCGATGCCGTTAGTGGTGACGTGAATGGCGTGCAGTTGTTCGCGCGTGTATTCGGCGCGTGACCGCTCCACGTGACACGAGTAACAACGCGATTCCGGCACGGCGCCGTCACCCTTGACAATTTTCGTATGACACTGCTTGCACTCGACCTTGTTCGTGAGATAGGGGCGATGATCAAAGGCAAACCCGGCGTGCATGACG
>JBGOTX010000416.1:0-2687 GCA_041476705.1 Candidatus Zixiibacteriota bacterium | reverse complement strand
TCCTCGCGGACTTGTTCGACATTCAGCACCGACAAGTGGAAAAAGAGAGCTCTTTGGTCGCGATTTTCAGCGTCGCGGATCAGCAGGGTGAGGGCGGCCGTCAAGGTCAGACCGCACACTCCGATCAGGGCGGTTTCGATATGTCGGAATCGCTGTTGTCGTGCCACAGGAAGACAATTACGCCATCTGATGGCGATCAAACCGCTGAAAATCAGCAACAGAAAGACCAGCTCTCCAAGAATGATCGACAGGCGGGCCGCCTCGACCTGAGACACCCAGTCATCGGCTTGTACTTCCATACCTACCACGGCGAGCGACTGGCCGGAGCGCTCATCGAGAATCGGGGCGTAGGCCGATGCAACCGTTCCGGATGCGCTGGTATGGGGACCCTCGGTGAAACTCTGCATCGAATTGAAACTCGCCGCCAGCTTGACCGAGAGGTTATCCTCGGACTTACTTTGCGCCGTCGCAGGATCGACCGGGGCGGGATCCCCAAAGCAAACATCCAAACCGGTGACGAGACGGTCTTGTCTTTGGGTCACAAGGTAAACTCGTCGCAGATTCGGATGGATATTCCCCAGTTTAGTTAATTGTTCACGCAGGCGTTCATACTCGGGCGTTTCTAGGTCGGCAGAGGTGAACGAAAGAATCTTCACCCGATCCGGATTGAGAGTCCGCGTCAAATCAACCACCTCGTGACGCAAATGTTCGTGTTGCTCGGCGTCGACCACCCTGCCGCGCCATTCGGTGGCATACCACCCCAATCCGACAATCAATCCGGCAATGACCGGTATCAACCACCGTGGCAGTGGCTCGTGGGTTTGCGTCTCCGTCTCGCGCGCACGTCCGTACCACCAGAGACTGGTCATGAGTCCCATCGCCGCAAAAGCCCGCAATAACTTAATCGGAATGCCGGTGAGACTGAAGAAGCTGTCGTAATTAAGCCAGGAGGCCGGTGGAAATGGCGCCCACTGAACAACTAGTCCCATGGCCACGGTGTACAAAAGCATCGTCACCGAGGCCAGCAGAAGTCCCCGACGCAACTGGTTCAGCGCGGAGGAACGCCACGCCGACCAGAGTGCCACCGTGGCGAGACAACCGCCCGGAAACCCCAGCGCGTATCGGAACGCGATTTTCGTTCCGGTCAGAGTGCCGCTCAACGCGCCGAGCGCCGCCAAACCCAACAGCGCCGCGACCAACCATTGCCCCAACAGGGGACGCCTATGGCGAGCCACCCCACGTCGGCCGAATTCGAGCAGAGCTACGAAGGATGCGGCCATGAGGCCGAACTCTATGGCCTTGACCGCCGGCAAATCGCTCACATTGAGGGTCAGCATCTCGAACCACTCGCCCATCCCGTGGGAAAGTCCGAACAGCGCCAGCCATCGCCACGGAAGGGTCGATGGGTCCTCTTTGTACATGCCCCAGCAGACATAGGCCAGCACGATGAACGCCAGGCCGTATAGAAATAATATATAGTCAAGCTGAGCGGACAGCCACTCACCAATCATTGGAATCCCTTCCCCTGGTTTTGCTTATTAAGTTGTCGGCTGAATCGGCCCATTCCTGTAGGATACCCCGCCAATCCGGCCATGGCCAACAGGATGCTGGGGCGATGGGCAACGGGTCCCAATCAGGAGTCAGTTGGGCGCTTTAGACATGGACCGGCCGGGCTTGATCGGTGTTTCATCCACCATCGTGGCCATTTTTGTTGGTTGCACAGCTAACGAATCCCCGGTCCTCTGCCGATCCTTCTGTGCTAATGTCTCCGGGCGCCCCGGCGGGCCGGGGGCTTGAAACAACCTCAATATCTCACGCACTGGTAACCGGCTCCGCCCATGCGCTTGGAGCCAGCAAAGGACGCACACACATGGATTACGCACACGAAATCGAACAAGCCATCGGCGCCCACGGTATGTGGAAAGCCCGCCTCAGACAGGCGATCGAGACCGGGAAATTCGACACGCCGGTTGCCACCGTCAGCACTGACAACCAATGCACATTCGGCAAATGGCTGTACGGACCAACGGTAACGGCTCAAGACAAAACTTCCGCGAAATTCAAAACCGTACAAACTCTGCATGCCGCATTTCATAAGGTTGCGGCCCGCGTCGCCGAACTGGCGATCGCCGGAAAGAAGGCGGAAGCGGAAAAGCTGATGGCGCAGGGCGGAGAGTTTGCGTCGGCCTCGCTCAAGCTGACCGCCGCCATGATAGAGTGGAAAAAGACTCTCACTCCGACCGGCGTTCGATAATCGACACCGCCGATCTCGATGCGACTTGCTCGTGAATCGGGTTGAGCGTCGCCCAATGACGCACCGCTCCGCAAAGTCCCGGGCCACAAACCCGGGACTTGTGCTTTGGCCTTCTGTCGGTTCCCTTGCCCTTAATACTTTCCAAAATTGTACTTCGGAGAATGATGTCCGTCCGATCCCTATTTCCAATTCCCGCCGGAACTTGCGCTTGTGACTCCGTGTACTATCTTAGACCAATGATAACCTCACGATTTCGCTTTGCACTTGGCGCTGTACTGGCCGCCGCCGCTCTTTTCGGTTGCTTTTCGGGCTGTTCGAAAACAAAGGAAGGGTCCGCCGCTCGCGCCGGTGGCGGCGCCATGCCGGTTGACGGCATGGTTATACGGCCGCAATTCCTCGAAAACAAAACCTTTACCACCGGCACCCTGATGGC
>JBGOTX010000415.1:0-2694 GCA_041476705.1 Candidatus Zixiibacteriota bacterium | reverse complement strand
TGGGCGGCGAATACCGCATTCACACACTCGACGGGGAGGAAGTCGTCCACGTGCCGCAGGGAGTCCCGCACGGGGAAGTCATCCGTGTCCGCGGGCGGGGCGTACCGTACGGCCGCGGCAGTCGCGGCGACCTCTTGGTGCGCGTCGATATTCAATTTCCCAAGAAACTCTCCCGTGCCGCCCACGAGCTTGTCCAAAAGCTGCGCAGCGAGGGACTGTAAACAGTCCGTAGCTTGTAGCCGGTAGCTTGTAGAAAATCGGGTTACAATCACGGTGATGAATGTTGCTACGAGCTCCTGGCTGCAGGCTACCAGCTTACTCGCTCATTGGCCGACCGATTGGATACTCCTCGGCGCTTTCGCCGTATTTGTTGCCTTGGACGCCCTCAGGAGCGGTTCGGCACGAGCCGCCACGCTCGCTCTTGCCGCACCGCTCTCGCTCGTACTCGTAGATGCGTTGCCTCAAACCTTCCTGGCGGGTTCGCTGTCCCAGCAATTCGCGGCACCGGCTGCCCAAGTGGTACTCTTCGCGCTCATTTTTGGGGTGCTTTTTCTCCTCATACACCGCATTGTTTATTCATTCTCCGAGAACGGCGGTGTCCTTCAAGCCCTCATCGCCGGTGTTGCGGCGACAGCGGCCGTCGCGGTCGTCTGGCTCCAAATTCCCGCCCTGCAGTCGCTCTGGCAGTTCGGGCCGCAGGCACAGCTCGTCTTTGGCGAAGCCTACCGCCTCTGGTGGCTTATCGGGGCCTATACCGCACTCGCCTTCGTCCGCAGTTGAGAGTTACCTCCCGATACTGACAGCTGCGCCGGAGGAAATAGTTACCACCGAGCCGGAGAAAAAGGGTGAGAGGGAAATGCCGTCGGTATCTCCCGTATCCGTCAGGAACACGGAATTTCCGCTCATCGCCGTGTTTCCGCCGGGGACAAGATAGATGCCGTACCCGTAGGTTTTTCCGTACAAAACGACGTCGGTGGCCGAATCCACGTCAAACTCAACTGTCCTGTTTGCGCCGGTGACAAGCAAATCACCGCGGACACTTATATCCACCGACTGGCCCTTCGGGATGACTATGGGGTCGGGAAATACCGACGTAAAGTAGCGCCCGTCGTCGGAGATTGCGGGGTACGGGACGCCGTTCACGATAGTTACAATGTTCGCGACATCGGAAGCCGATGCAGTACCGTTCTGTTCCCACGTCATCGAATCGAGCCGTATATCTTCCTGCGATCCGGCGGTAACGCGGATAGCCGAGAATGTGATGTTCGTGTCGTTGATATAGTCTGTGCGTGCGAGGTTGGGGTCGAGTGGGGAGAGGTAGGCGGTCGCGTTTCCTATCGCGAGCGTGGTATTCGCGATTTGCAGAGTACCGCGTACCGGCAAAACTCCGCCGACGGGTGCCGACGCATTGATGGAATCGAGTTGGAGCCCCGCTATTTGGCCCACATAATCCGTCAGGTCGGACGCCGCGTCACCCGCGAGGGTAAACGTTTTGGATGCGCCCGCGGGGATGGTGAATGAATCGGTAAATGTCGCATGATGGTCAGAGCGAAAATACGCGGTACTTATCGCAAGGCCGTCTTCGTCGAGAAGCTCGACGTCCGAAAACATGCCGTCGCTCCCGGGCCCTACCCGTTCGATGACGACATTGTTTACCGTCACATCGCTTTCGCCTGCGGCGAGTGTGAATGTGGTGAAGGGGACGTAGAGCGCGTTCACGGGCAGGAGGGTTTGAGCCGGCTGTTGTGCCTCACTCACGGTGAGTGTGTTTCCGGGCCCAGATACCGCGGATGAAGCGGAGATGGAGGATGAGGATATCGGCGCAGAAGTAGAACAAAGGGCATTCAACTTGGCGCGGGTTGCGACAGCGGCGACCCCGGTGCCGCTCGAAAGGCCGTTGGGCGTCAAGATATCGGCCGCATACTTTTCCTGAAATCTGACGACTGCGGCCCTCGTCATCGCTCCAAATAAAGTAGTTTCACTACCCGCTGAACCGGCTCCGGAAAGCGCTACTACGGTTGCGGCATCGGCATTCAAGAATTGCTGGAGTTTCATCACGTCATTGCCCGTACTGCCGACTTTCAGCGTGCGTGTCCACGCATAGGGACATACTGCGGCGCTCTCCGCCCGCACCACTCCCGCTTGGGCCAAAAAAACGAACAGCAAGAAAAGGGCAACGCTACAAACCCGCACCCACACCCCGAGATGCCGCAAGCTGCTCATGTACCACCAAGTATAGCAAGCGATAATGGGTCAAGACCTTCCTCTGTGTGTAATGTGTATTTGGACAAAAATGCTGTGCTATAGTGCTTCAATTATGGCCATGCATTTCGGAGAACACGTCATGGTTGACGGGTACGGGGGCAGTCCTTCACTCCTCAATGACAAGAAGTTGGTGCGTTCGTGCCTCGATGAGATTTGTGAGCTTATGAAAATGTATAAGCTTGGTCCTGCGCGGGTGTACCGGGCGCCCGACAATCACATGAAGGACCCGGGCGGATGGAGCGGGTTTGTGGTTATAGCGGAAAGCCACGTAGCCATTCACACGTTCCCTCGGCGTAAATTCCTGACAGCCGACATCTACAGCTGTAAAAGTGGTATTGACGCAAATTTCTTCAGTGACTTTCTGAAGAAAAAGTTCAGGTTAGATGATATTGAAATGAGTCTCGTAGAGCGCGGATTGAAATATCCGGA
>JBGOTX010000414.1:0-2699 GCA_041476705.1 Candidatus Zixiibacteriota bacterium | reverse complement strand
TCTCTTGAGCAACCCAATCCGGTTGCGTCCGTTGAAACCGGACCATCTCTCGAGCAGCCAAATGCAGCCGGCGCGGTGACACAGGGTCAGCCTCTTGGGGAGCCGATTGCGCCGAATCCGACCGTCGCAGTCACATCCGAGCCGCTTCCTCCCGCCCAGCAGAGTACCGCCGATATGGACATTAAAACGCAAACGCAGCTTCAGGCAGATGTAGCGGCAAATGCGGAGCTGATGAAACAGCTTGCCGATTCACGCCCTCCTCCCGCGCTGGCTCCGGCGCCAAGTCTCGGACAACAGGTGGCGGACTGGTGGTCAAATATCCGGAGCGCGCCCGAGACGGTTCCATCCACCCCCACTCCCGAGACACCTACCAATTCATACGCGGGCACGACTCCGTTCGAGGCGGGATATCCGGTTACGCCAGTAGTTAATGTCGAATCGCAAATACCGGTACCTGAAACAGTACAAACGAACCCCCAAGCCGTCGTGGAAGCACAAAACGCACTTGATGCGAATGAGGCAGCGCGCCTGGCCGTGGAGGGAAATCCGGCACCGCTACTGCCTCAAGAGTCGTGGCTGCAGACAAGCTGGAATTCGGTTGGTGATTGGTTAGCGCGTACCGGCACCGTCGCTCAATCGCCGTGGGATGAGAACGGGATAATCGCAGGACTTCTTTCACAAGACAATCTTGCGAAGTCGGTGGCGAATATCGATATGCCCAATCAATCCGCCGCACTTCCCGACATCAATCCGTATGAATATCCGCAGACCTTGGCTTCCGTCGACTGGACCAGCGTCGACTATCCCGGCACGCCGCCGCAATTACCGGACGCAAATATGCTCGCGTTCGAATCGGGATATCCGGAGAACCCCTTGAACCAGCCTGCAGCGAATCCAGGCACCGGTCCTGGAACTCCTCTGACCGCGGCGGAATTGGCAGCTCAAAGCGGCGGCAATCCCTATGAGTCCGGCGGACAGAAAAGCGTAACGCTGACGTGTTCAGGAGGTGGAGGGGTGTGCGGCCCGAATCAAACCATAACGGCGGCCGGAACACCGCCTCCGAAGGGGGAATGGATTGCGGTGCCGGCGAATAATCCCGAGGGAATCAAAATCGGCGACAGGGTGGATGTCACGCTGGGAGGTCAGGTAAAGCAGGGCGTACTCGTAGCCGATTACACGCCTACGGGGAGCAACAATTACGTCGCTTCCCGTCCTCTCGAATCGGCACTTCAGGGGACAGGGCAGGATGCCGCGATAGTCACGCCGTCTCCTCGGGCGTCGTCCTTCGACGAGGCGGGTTTCAGCGGAGTCGGACAAGGGACGGCACCGGCCTCAATCGAATCTCAGATTCCGGTTCCCGAATCTGTTGTACAAAGTGGCCAAGAAATCACGGCACAAATACAGGCGCAAAATGCTCAGGAAGCTATCAACAATACGCCTTTCGAGAGCGCGGGGGCGGCACCCGTGTCCAACGCGAACGAGCTCGGGGGCAGTATCCCAATACCAACGACGCAAGGAATCTCACCGGATATCGTAAACAGCGTTATTGAGTGGGGAAAGAATACCGCTGTCAGTATGTGGAACAACCTCACGAGTGGCACACAAAGTATCTACGAAAACATTATCGGTGGGACTTCTGCCGCCGACATCAACATTGATCCGTATGAATACCCGCAGACCTCGACCCCCATCGACCAGGCCTATGCTGAGGGAGGCATGCAGGGCGTTATTACTGAAGCTTCAAATCAGGAGCTTCCGACTCAAGAATTAAGTCCCGTGATTGTCGCCGGAGAACTTCCTTCTTCACCAAACACAAATCCCGCCAATGCACCCGATATTACAACTGCCAGTCCCGCGAGCGACAGCCGTCTCCAAGTTGCCGCCGACCAATCGCCGCCTGCCGAACCCCAAACACCCACCCAGCTCGAAAAGCAGGCGGCAATGTTGAAATCGTCATTGAACGGATTCTCTTCAAGTATGAGAGCCTTTTTTAAGAATCCGACCGATGCGAATTTACAAACAGCCATCAATACGGGGAGAACAGCCGCCGCTCTGACCGCCCAGTTTCCTGTTCAGGAGATTCAAGCAGCTGCGCAAGAACTTGGTCGAATCAGGGAAGCGGCCGGATACAATGCGAGCGCTGTCTACGAGTACATTAACTTCAATGGCTTTCAAACTTCGATATTAAGCGGCATCAACACGCTCCGCGCTCAAGTCAGTAGCTACATGCGAAGGTGAGGAGTCTGTGTACGGACGGGGAAGCCCGTGAAGTCCGGCTATTCGGCTATTTTTTCATGAGCTCCATCAGCTCGAGTATGTGTTTGGTGCGCGCATCAATATCCTTTATGAGCTTCCCCGCAAGTTCGGCATTACCGGCTTTTTGTGCCGCCTCAAGCTCCTTCTTCTTTTCCTCGTAGGCGTTCGACTCCCGCTTGAGAGCCTCCATGTGTTCGGCCTTGAAAGGAGTAAATGTCTCATTGGAGGGTCCTTGGCTGGCCGCGCTCTCCTTCGGCATCATGCCGAGAGCGCCAGCGGCTAGAGCGCCCGTCGCCAGGGTTTTCAGAAATTGCCGTCTGTCCGGCCCCTGTTTCATTACGGCAATAGTAGCACCCTTCTCCCGGCAAAGGTAAGTGGTATACTGGGCGCATATGGGAATAGGGACCATTCTTTTGATAGTAATTGCGGTCGTTGTCGTGTGG
>JBGOTX010000413.1:0-2705 GCA_041476705.1 Candidatus Zixiibacteriota bacterium | reverse complement strand
TCATCGGCGCCGAAAGTTGTAACAAGCAACGCCACAGGAATAATAGCAGCGGCCTGTTTCAGAATCGGCTTCGGCAGGCGCTCGACCGAATCGATGCGGTGGTACGCCGCCGTTTCCTGATTAGACAGAGGGATCACATGGTCGGCCAGCCAGACTGAGCTGTCCTTCTTGTCCGCGGTTGGCGCAACCTCCAGGACATACTCATCGAAGGTCCCTTTGGGGATTCCTCTGTCGAAAGTGTATTCCGACAGCGACGCCAGCAGGGCAAACGACATATCTTTGGGTATCCCCGGAAATGGGATTTTCAGCTTCACGTCACCAGTGAAGCGAATTTCGACCGGCATCCAGATATCGGGCGCCAGTGGCGCGTACCGTTGCGCATATCGCGGATTTTTCAGGATGTTGAAATCCACTGCCTCATTGAAACCGACGTCGACCGCGACCACATCAAAGCTCGAATCGGCGATCTGTATTTGGCCGACAAACAGGGGCGTGACCTTGCTTTTCGGCTCCATTTCCAGCACAAACACAGGACGGCTGTCGACTACGATCGTGTCGAGAAGATAGTAATTGTAGTGATCGAGGGCGTCGGTCGCGGTTGGCGACACGATGGCGTATCGCCCCAATTCAATGCGATTCCGGTTGAAATTGAGCACCTGACCAATCGAGAACAGGTTGTCCTGTGCTTTCAGATTGGCTGACTGGCGTCGGGCGGTGATAATTTCCTTGTACTTGTCCGGTTGTTGCCAAAAGCAGGTTGTTTTCGTCTCGGTGATGAGAAACAGGGCACTGTCCGGTTTGGTGTTGTCATGAACATTGACGCGGGAATATGCCTCGCAGGTATAGTCGCGCAACCGCGACAGGATATCCTTCTTTCGCTTGATCGCCTGTCGGATGATCTCCTGAGCCGGGTCGTACTGCCGAGGTCCAACCGTTATGTCTCGCAATTGGACGGGCGCCAGAGTCAGTGAGAAGCGCGCCGACAGCGTGGTGTCCTTTCCCTCCACCTGAATCGAATCTGAGAAAAAGGCAACATGGGTAACTTTGATGCGATAGTTTCCGTCAACCAGCACCAGCCGAAAGCGACCGTCGTCGTTTGCCAGCGTAGAAATACCGGTGCCGAGAACCCTGATGGTCGCCTGTGGGACCGGCGTAGCGCGGGATGAATCGAAAACCTGCCCCTCGATTACAAGTCGAGCCGATGCGTCCGAAACGCTTACCCCGACACAGCACACCAGCGCCGCGAGGACACTACACATCGACCGCTCGCAACTACCCATCGTCCTCCCTAATTCTGTGGCTCGATTATTTCTTACAAAGCTGTCATAGATGATACAGCATCAAATAGACAACCACGCCGCTGATTGAGACAAACATCCAGACCGGCCATAGCCACCGGGTAATACGAGTGTGGCGATCAAATGTTTCCCGAAAGGCATAGTACACGGCCAGAATAATGAATGGAACCATGGCCGCCGCCAGAATGACATGCGGTATCAGGATGGCGAAATACAAGGTTCGGGTCCAGTCATGATGCGGATACGGCACCGATCCGGCCGAGGCGTGATAGATGACGTAACTGGTCAGAAAACAGATCGAAGATACCAGCGCCGCGATCATGAACCGTTTGTGCCGTTCGGGTCGCCCGCCCTTGATCTGCACATACCCCAGCAACAGCAGAATCGCGCTGATCAGATTGAGTGTGGCGTTAAGCGTCGCCTGAAAAGGAACGTTCATGGCATTTCCGAGGCCACTTGTTTGATATTTGCTTCCAATAAATCAAGATCTGCCTGATCGTCGTAGTCGTAATACCCGCGTATCCTTCCCGCCGGGTCGACCAGCACGAATTTAGTGGAGTGCATTCCCGGCAGATCACCGGAAACTTTGAATCCGTCCTCGCAGAGCGAGCGTACCTGCGGCATTCCGCCTCGAATAAATACCCAACGATCATCGTTTACGCCGTGTGTCGCGGCGTACTCGCGCAGACGCGGCAGTGAGTCAACCGCGGGATCGACCGTGATCGACACCAGCCGGACCTTGTCCGAATGCTCGTATTTCTTGTACAACTCGCCAAACCGAACCACCATCACCGGGCAAGGACCATGGCAACTGGTGAAGAAAAAATCAACGATGTTGATTTGTCCCTTCATCTGCTCCAACCCGAACGGCTGGCCGCTTCGCTCAATAAAGGAAAACGCGGGGACATCGTACAGGACGGGGACTTCTCGCGATCGTTCCGCCTGACGAATAACCGCTTGTGCGCCGAGGGCCATGACCAGCACGAAAACCACCGTGAGTGCGAGGAACATTCGGGCGCGCGACGACGACCGCACCAATTGCTCGTCAGTTTTGCGCACCGCCGAAAAAAGCACGAGCGTAAAGCCGATATACAATCCCGCCCCCCATAGGTGGAATAGCTGTAACAGCGGGGTAAGCCCCCCGATCATCATCGCAAGGCCGAGCGCAATCTGCCCCCCCGCCAGAATCGCGAGACTCCATAACGACCAGCGCACCAGGAGGGTTGGACGCTCGCTCAGTTTGAAAATGCTCCAGTTTACGAAAAGCGTGGCGACCAGAAGAAAAACGCCGAGAACCATATGTACTTGATAAGTCGCTCCCACCTGCGACAGCCACTTGAGACTCGACCAGAGAGGAAAGTTTCGGGCGGCAATTTCCGCCCCGGAGCGCACCTCGGTGCCAAGAAT
>JBGOTX010000412.1:0-2721 GCA_041476705.1 Candidatus Zixiibacteriota bacterium | reverse complement strand
GAGTTGGTGGTCAATTCCGAGGGGAAGATTATAGATTCAAAAATCGGGGTGGTCGAGGTCGCCGGTTTGACACTTTCCCGGGTTCGCGCGATCCTCGTCGAACCGCTGTCGCGCCAGTATCGTGCCGCGGAAATCATCGTCTCCATTCAGTCACCCAGACCGGTGCCGATCAGGATTGTCGGCGCAGTCATGCGGCCCGGTACCTATTCGGTGTATACATCCAAGCGGGTGTCTGATGCTCTCGAGCTTGCCGGAGGGCTTCGCCCCGAAGCTTCAACGCGGCGCATTCAACTTACCGGCGGGCCACAACCGATTGGCGTCGATCTCGATCGCGCTCTCTTCGCCGCCGACGCCGAGGCCAATCCACCGGTGTACGGCGGCACCACTATACAAGTCCCTACCCGCACGCCCAACTCGGTTCGTGTGGTGGGCGAAGTTCAGAAGCCGGGTGAGCTTGAATTATTCGACAGCGACACTTGGGAAACACTGCTGAGTCTGTCGGGCGGGGCCTTGCCGACCGGCGACCCGACCTCGGCCTACCTGTCAAATGATTCCGCTCGTCTGCTCATTATATCAGCCCGACTTAAGCCCGGCGATATTCTGGTCGTTCCCATTCGTGCCGATCTGCTCGCCGAGCGGGGATTATTCGCGACCGGCGCTGTCAGGCATCCCGGCGGATTTGCTTACTCGACCGACATGACGGTCGACCGTTTGCTTGGTCTGGCCGGCGGTCCGAGCGCCGTAGCAAACAGCGCTCGGATGGTTATTTTTCGTCGGCCCGACCGAATGGAACCGGGCGCCGACACTCTGCCCCGGATTCCGATCAGCAATCTGCGCGCCGCCGATGGAAAGTTCAAGCCGGTGGCTTTGCGGCCGTTCGACTCGGTGTACGTGCCGATAATGATCGGGGTAGTGCGGGTGAGCGGTCAGGTGCAACGGCCGGGATTAGTCCCATTTGAACCCGGCAAGCCGGCAAGCTACTACATCGCCGTCGCGGGCGACTATCTCTCAGGCGCAAATCGCGCCGGCGTGGTTGTTCGAAATCGGGTTACTGGAGAGACAATTTCATCGTCGCCAGATGCTCTTGTTCAGGATGGCGACGAAGTCGTGGTAACCCCGCAGGGAGGCGTTCGTGACTGAACGCCCGCCGAACAACCTGTTTCGGTTGCTCGAAGTTCTGGCTATCCGCCGTGGTTTGGTGGTCGGGCTGATTGTCTTCGGCACTCTGCTGTCGGTCGTGATTGCCCTGGCTCTTCCGCAATGGTTCAGGGGCGAGGCGCTGATCCTTCCGCCGAAAGAGCAAACGATCAAAGCGGCGGGTCTGGCGGAACTGGCCGAGGTGACCTCGGTCACCGGCGGTTTGAACCTTCCGGTGCTCGTCACCCCTTCCGATCTGTACGCGCGGATGCTCAAAAGCCACGCCATCTCCGATCCCATCATGAAGCGGTTCAATTTGCAGGAACGGTACCGTGCCCGAAATCTGACTGAAACATACATTGCCCTTATGGAGCGCGCCCGGTTCAAGGTTACCGACGAAGGATTGCTGTCTATTTCAATCGAAGACCGGGATCCGCAGACCGCCGCCGATTTGACCAACGCCTTCGTTGACGAATTGACGACCCTCAACCAGAAAATATCATCATTCCGCGCCGTCCAGAACCGGCAGTTCATAGAGGAACGTCTGGGCCGGGTCAAAACCCAGCTCGATTCATCGCGGCGGGCGCTCGAGGAGTTCCAGCGGACGAATCGCGCGGTCGATTTCGGCGAGCAGACCCGGCTGGCGATTGCCCAGGCGACGGACATGAAAGTCGCGCTGGCGAAAGTTGATCTCGAAGTCAAAGCGCTTGAGCGCGTGGCGGGCGAGGACAACCCCGATCTGGCCGAGAAGAAAAGTCGACGGCAAATTCTCCAGCGCCAGCTGGCCGATCTTGAACAGGGCGGGCGCGACAGCTCGTATTTCAGCTTGCCGGTGTCGCGCATTCCGGCGCTGAAAGGCCGATACGAACTGCTGTACAGTAATGTCAAAGTCAACGAAGCGCTCTACGAAACGCTGTTGGGTCTGTCGGAGCAGGCGAAAGTACAGGAGGGGAGCCAGTCAACGACTTTCAGCGTGCTTGATCGTGCCCCGGTGCCGGAACTCCGCAGTCGTCCCCAGCGAACCATCATTGTATTGGCGGGGTTCGGCTTTTCCGTCATAATTGCCCTTTTGCTGGCGGCCGCGCTGGAATACATGCGCCGGCTCGAACAGACTTCAGCCGAAGATTATCACCGGGCGATGCGATTCGTGAGCGCGTTTCTCGGCTGGCTTCCCGGCGTGAAAAAGACCCGTTAAGATTCATCTCTAGCCAATCTGCATAGAAGGAAAACATATATGACTGGTACACTCATAGCGCCCACCGCTAAAATCGGCGTGGCCACGACATTCGGCGGGTACTGCCTGATCGGTGACAACGTGACGATCGGCGCTGGATGCGAAATCGGCCATCACGTGGTTATTCACGACGGCACGACTATTGGCGACGAGGTTCGTATCGACGACGGTGCGGTGATCGGCAAGCGACCGATGCGCGCGGCGAATTCGGCCGTAACCAAGGACGGGAATCTGCCCGCGGCGATCATCGGCCCCAACTGCACTATCGGTACGCACGTGGTGGTTTATCGCGGCTGTACCATCGGCACGAAAGTCCTCATCGCCGACCTGTCGACCGTGCGCGAGAACGT
>JBGOTX010000411.1:0-2758 GCA_041476705.1 Candidatus Zixiibacteriota bacterium | reverse complement strand
AGTCTTGGATATTTCTGTATGTGTCTGGGTTGTCGTCATGGGCATGCTTTTTGTTACCGCCACTGCCCCGTATGTTATTGGGGGGGTGTAGCTCTTGTTGGTCAGGACCCCCGCGGTCCTGACAATCTTCCGATCCGGCCGTATACTACCGATATGATCACTCTAACGCCGGAAAGAATCCGACAGGTCAGGCGGAAAATCCTCGGCTATTACCGCCGTCACGGACGGAAACTGCCGTTTCGCAAGACGACCGACCCGTACAAAATCACGGTCGCCGAGATCATGCTTCAGCAGACGCAGGTAGATCGGGTTCTGCCCAAGTATGTCGATTGGGTGAAGAAATGGCCGAACTGGCAGACATTGTCAGAAGCCACCAACCGTGAACTGCTCATCATGTGGAGCGGGCTGGGGTACAACCGACGGGCATTGTATTTGGGGGAAATGTCCAGAACGATCGTCGAACAGCACAGAGGATTGCTCCCGGATAATCCCGAAACGCTCCGCGCTCTCCCCGGAATCGGCCCGTACACTTCGCGCGCGATTCTGATCTTTGCCTTCAACCGACCGCTGGTGACGATCGACACCAATATCCGGCGGGTGCTGATTACTGAACTTGGCCTGCCGCACTCGATCTCGGCGACGGCGCTTGAAAGAGTCGCATTACAGATTCTGCCCGTGCGCCGCGCCCGCGACTGGCACAACGCCCTCATGGACTACGGCGCGATGGTGCTCACCTCACGCAAATCGGGGGTCAGGCCGCTCTCGCGTCAATCGAAGTTCGAGGGGTCGCTTCGTCAGATTCGGGGAGAAATTGTCCGCCAACTGACGACTAAGAAGCGAGTGAGCTTGGCGAGTGTGGCGAAGAAACTGGGGCGGCCAATGGAAGATGTAAGAAAGGCGGCGAAGGGGTTGGCTAATGACAGATTGATTTGCGTGAATGGTGATTCGGTGGAAATGATGTCGCGCTGAGCGGAGTCGAAGCACACCCGAGGCCCCTCATCTGAATCCTCACCCCACGCGGCCGGCGGGGACGGTCTCCGAATCGTGATATTCGGCGACCAGTGTTGACATAAGCTCGGACACTGAAATGACCTCCTTGATCCGGTAGGCGTTGCTCCCGGCAAAAGCAAAACCGCTCTTGAACCGGCCCTTCTGAGCGCTCATCAGCGCATGCGCGATACAGTACGGAGAGTTTGTATAGTCACAAGTCAGGATGCAATGATACGCGCACTTATAGGGGTGCTTCTCCCCCGACTCGACGTCTTCAATATACTTGTTCCTGATCGCCCGCCCCGGCATGCCGACCGGACTGTTGATAATGACAATGTCCTCAGGCGTGGCGTCGACATAGAGTTGCTTGAACGCGGGGTCGGCGTCGCACTCGTGGGTGGCGACAAATCGGGTTCCCATCTGAACCCCGCTCGCTCCCATGTCCAAGAACGCCTTGATGTCCCGGCCGGTGTATATACCGCCGGCGGCCACGACCGGGATTTTCTTCCCGTAGCGGGCGGAGAAATGGTCGACCTCTTCAAGCACCGAGGGGATGAGTTTCTCGAGCGCAAAAGCGGGATCGGATAGTTGCTCCCGGGAAAAACCGAGATGACCGCCCGCCTTGGGACCTTCCACCACGATCGCGTCGGGGAGATAATCGAACTTGGCGAGCCAACGCTTACAGATGAGTGCGGCCGCTCGTCCCGATGATACGATGGGGACCAGTTTGGTCTTTGATTGGGGGGTGAGATACTGCGGCATATTGAGCGGCAGTCCGGCGCCGGAAAATACGATATCGATTTCTTCCTCGATAGCGGTGGTGATGAGACGTCCGTAGTTGGTAAACGCCACCATGATATTGAGGCCGATAATGCCGGCGGTCAGCGTTCTGGCTTTGCGGATCTCGCGCCGCAGTGCCCGATCGTTGGCTTCGAGGAAATTTGAGAAGAAGTCGATTTCGTTCATGCCGATCCCGGCCGAGGCAATTACCCCGATTCCCCCTTGATTCGCCACGGCGGAGGCCAGCCCGGCCAAAGATACCCCCACACCCATTCCTCCCTGGATAATCGGAAGTGAGGCGATCTTGTCGCCTATAATCAGGGGGTTCAGCATCGATTGGGTCGGACCGGTTCTTTCGGGACCGTAACGTTCGATGCCCATGGGGGTTTCGGCCAAGGCACGTACAAGTTGTTAACATACGCCGGGGCACATTCAATGTCCAGCTTTTAGTTTGGCGTGGTCCGTTGAGTACGGACTTGGCCCTCCATTGTCGGTGCGGCTGATGAACTTACGCGGTTGCGACCAAAATAGAAAAATGCGCCATCAGGGACTCGAACCCCGGACCCACTGATTAAGAGTCAGTTGCTCTACCAGCTGAGCTAATGGCGCATTCACGTACCCCAAAACTCTCAAATGAGGGTGGAAGGGATTGAACCTTCGACTCCCTGCTTAAAAGGCAGGTGCTCTACCACTGAGCTACACCCCCATCATTGGTCAGGGGGAAAAATTTTGAGTCAACAATAATACGTTTCCCCCTCGCAAAGTCAACCGGTTTCACCGAGATAATCCGGCCCCCGGCTCCCTGCCTTCAGACATTGTCATGGGGAAAGTGAGCTCTTCGTAGGTCAGGGTCCTTGTGACCCTGACATTGTTTTGTTTCCAGGTTGCAGCAGTCTGCCTCACAAGGAGGATGAGCTACAAGGAAAATCACTGACGCCGAATCGGTCCAAGTGGAATTGAAAACGTGATAACCGCTGAAGGAACTTCT
>JBGOTX010000410.1:0-2759 GCA_041476705.1 Candidatus Zixiibacteriota bacterium | reverse complement strand
TGGTGCGACAACAGATAGTTGTAATTCACTTTTCCGATCGCAAACGCCGTGTCCGGTCCGGGCTTGAGATTGGAAAGGTATTTTGAATAGTCATCCATCGCGGCTGTCGCTTTACTGACCGCCGCTTGAATTTCGCCCGCCCGGTTGGGGAACGAGTCGGTCAACTGCTTCCCCACGCCAACGTAGAAATCACGTCCGGAGCGAAGCGACTCCTGCGCCGACTCGATATACACTTTGGGCACATTGCGCAGATTCTTCTGAGCGATGGCAAACAGCCGGGGCACCTCGCCCATCCGGGCGATAATGGTCGGCAGTTTGGCCTCGGTGTTAGCGTGGCGCGACAGCATCAAAAAATATAGACCGTCGACCGCTTCATCGACATACATATATGGCGACCGTTTGTACCAGCCGATTCCCTTGAGGTTCAGCAGGGCAACCTCGATATTGGAATTCAACAGTTTCAAATCGATCTTTTCATTGGGCTTGAGATTGGTTGTACCAAACGCGTTGAGCCGGGTCTGGAGTTTTTCAAGCGATGAGATCATATGGCTGACCGATGACGACGAGTAATCGGCGAGCCGGTGATCATACGCGTGAATCCCCATCTCTGTGGCAACCGCCGGGTCGAATGATTCCAGCGTATCTAGCACCCGTAGACACATTTCCTGGAAAGTGAGCGCCGCACTTGATTTTTTCTTGGCCTGCGCCGTCACCGCGACCAGTACAAACAAAAGCGCCAATGCGGCCCGGAAATAGCGAGTCATATATTCTCCCATAGGTTAAGATCGATGAAACACGCCGACCACTTCGATATGCTTCGTGTGCGGAAACATGTCGATCGGCCGCACTTCCGGCAGATGGTACCCGGCCCGCACGATTTCGGCGGCGTCGCGCGCAAAGGTGGCCGGATTGCACGATATATACACCAACTTGACGGGTGCAATTTTGATCGCCCGCTTGAGCGCCGCCGGGTGCATCCCCGCGCGCGGGGGATCGACCACCACGACATCGAATGTTGTCCCTTCGCTTTCCTGCATGGCCAGCACGTCTTTGACGTCCCCCTCGATGAACCGAATATTACTCACCCGATTAATGTCGGCATTTTCGCGGGCCGATTTGACCGCGTCGGGCGCCAGCTCCACACCCACTACTTCCCTGACATATTGCGCGCAGAGAATGCCGATCGAACCGGTGCCGCAATACAGATCGAGCAGGCGGTCGGTCTTGGCGGGTTCAAGCATATCGAGCGCGGTGTGGTAAAGCGTTTCGGTCTGCAAAGTATTGGTCTGGAAAAACGAATTGGCCCGGATGCGGAAGGTCGATTCAAACAGCCGTTCTTCTATATATCCGGTGCCGAAGACGATGTCCTCGATTTCTCCGACCGCGATATTCGCTTTCTTTCCATTCTGATTGTGAACGAGCGTCGTCACCTCGGGGAAATTGGCGCGAATCCCGGCCGCGAATTTCTCGCGCTGGGGAATTTCGCCGAGGTTGGTCACGAAATTGATCATTACCTGTCCGGTTCGCTTGGCTTCGCGGATCATCAGGAACCGAACAAAACCTGTGTTCGAAAGCACGTCGTACACGGGCATGCGCGTGTCTCGTACGAACTGCCGGATCCACGTCACGATCCGATTACAGGTCTCCGAGGCCAGCCAGCAGGCCTCCAGATCAAAGATCTCGTCAAACTTGCCGCGCCGGTGCAGACCGAGCGTGAAATCGCTTCCCTCGGTGACATGAAACGAAAACTCCATCTTGTTTCGGTAATGAAACAACTCAAGTGATCCGACCGCATCGGCCACGCGCACGCTCGGGAGTCCGCCGATCCGCTCCAGACAATCCACCACTTGCTTGCGCTTGTAAATCAATTGTTGCGCGTACGACAGGTCCTGCCAGGCGCATCCGCCGCATTCGGAAATGTGCGAGCACGGGGCGGCTACGCGCTGGGGTGACTTCTGCAATATCTCCTTGACCGTGGCAAAGTCAAACCGCCGTCTGCTCTGTACCACCTGCGCCAGCACCCGTTCACCCGGAAGACCGCCGTCCAGAAAAATCACTTTCCCGTCGCGATAGGCGACCGCCTTGCCGTCGAAAGCCAAGTCGACCACCGCCAATTCCTCCGGTTCGTATTGCGAAGCCATGAAGGTTACGGATGCTCGTGATAGCGGCACAGCAAATCGTTGCGCTCGCAGTCGGCTTTTTCAAGTTGAATGGTGGCGTGTCCGATACCGAAACGGGATTGGAGCTCTTCGTTGATGGTCTGAATGAACCCCATGCCGTTGTGGTAATCGTTGTCGTCAAGACAGACATGGCACGACAGCGCGCTCTCGGTCGACGAAAGCGACCAGATATGCAGGTCATGCACGTCGCGCACCTTCGGCACGGCGCGAAGCGCGGCCAGCACCTCGTCGAACTCGATGCCGGTCGGAACCGCTTCGAGCAGGATGAACAGGGCCTCCTTGATGACCAGATACGACGACCAGAGAATGGCCAGCGCAATCACGGCCGACAGGATGACGTCGATCATCACCAGATCGGTCGCGAGAATAATCGCTCCGCCGATCAGCACCACCACCGACGAGGCGGTGTCGTACGCCATGTGCAAATAGGCCGTCTTGAGGTTGAGCGATTTCCCCCGCTCGGACGCCAGAATAGACACCGACGCCAGATTGCCGCACAATCCGATAGCGGCCACGGTCATGAACAGGACCGGATGGGTGATCGGCGAGGGAGAAACAAAACGATGATACGCCTCGATA
>JBGOTX010000409.1:0-2760 GCA_041476705.1 Candidatus Zixiibacteriota bacterium | reverse complement strand
GTCGTAGACCCAATATGCAGGAGGTGGGGGGAATCGAACCCCCGACGCTGCAGGATCGTTTTGCCGGTCTGTGAACTTCTGGTTTGCCACCCTCACAACTGTGTACAGCTTTTCGGTGAGCTACTGTCTGGATTGACCGCCCCATGAACCATGTTCAACTAGCGAATCTGGAGTAGCGGCAAATAATAAAGTAGACTTGTCCATGATGGACGTTGTCCAGAGTGACCAAATAGTGTCCATCGCACCTCCAAATCAATCCAAAATGAACCAAAGTGGCATATGCAGAAAATTGCCCGAAGTCATTGAGTGATTATCTATTGCGTTGGATTTCAATCGGTTATGGAATCGTCTGGATCGGGCCCTGAACGCAGCTTCGGCTATCTCGGCATTCTCCTGATGTGTGTGCACAACTGCCGGCCTTCCAGGGGACAATGGCCCCCACTAAAGGCCGCCAATTCAGCAGGCGTGAAAGGCACCACTGAGCCGTTGTCTTAGGCTGATTTTGATTTCACGACTCTTAGAATTGATAGTATTGGCTCTACCTCATCCAAAGAATGGAAGAGCGCCCCCCCGCCATTTGATCACTGCCCCACAATCAGTTACGTATCCCGAGACGCGGCGCACAAATTTAGCTACACAATCTGTTTAGTCCCTGTCGCCTGAAGCCGCATTGGCTCATCAACCGGCGCCAGCACTCCATCTTCTATCCGCAGTACCCGATCGGCATAGGCGATTATGCGCAAGTCGTGAGTGGCGACGATCAAACCGGCCTCGTGCGCATGGACGTATTCGGACAGAAGTTCGATTAACCGGAGTCCCTGACTTGATTCGAGACTGGCAGTCGGCTCATCGGCAAAGAGCAGGTCCGGCGCATTTACCAAAGCCCGGGCCACCGCCACCCTCTGTCTCTCCCCCTGACTGAGTGATGGCGGGTAGGCCCGAGCCAAATGTTCAACACCAAGCTGATTCAGTATCTGGCGGGCTTTGACTTTTGCCTCCGTTCGGTTCGATCCCGCGAATTCGGCGGCCAGTGCAACATTGTCGATCGCGTTCAACGGATCGAGCAGGCGACAGGTTTGAAAAATGAACCCGATTCGTCGGGCGCGAAGTCGCTGGAGATCACCGTTCGTATGCTGGGTAATATCTCGACCGAGCAATTTTATTCTCCCTTCGGTGGGCGCGATAAGCCCGGCGGCCATTTGAAGAAGCGTCGTCTTGCCGCTCCCGCTCGGTCCGAGCACGACAACCATCTCTCCGCGTCGTACTTCGCATGAGGCGCCTTTAACGACCGGAGTACACCGGTCGCTGTCCCCAAACTGTTTGGAAACACCTTGCAGATTGAGCAAGGTGCGATCGTGGTTGTTCATACGAATGACTCCGCTGGATAAATCGAGCGCAGTTTGCGAAGTGGTATCAAGGCCGCAATCACGCAGGCCAAAACTACGCTGGCGGTCGTGAGCACCAACTCCTGACCGGTGGTTCGGGGACAAAGTTCGGGCGAAATAAGTTGCACCAACTGCGTGACCGGATAGTACAGCGCCAACCCCACAAGCGTGCCCGAAACGGCTATGATCGACGCCAGATTCAGCACCAGCAGTGGCAAAATAAACGAAGGCGCGCCGATCGTTTTCATGACCGCAAAATCGGCCCGCCGCTCAAGCACGACGATGGACAGCAGTAAGCTCAGGATAGAGACCAGCACCACCACACTGATTGCGCACACGGCCACAATGAAAGGCAAGAATCCCGACTGCATTTCACGTCGGTTGTTTTCAATGAACTCGGTGTGGGTGAATACCGACCCGTCGCGGAACACCCGGCGGACCGTCGCGATCACCTGTTCGCGGTCGGCCCCCGGTTCCAACGATACCAGAAAGGCGCTGATGATCTTCACCTGACCGAACAATTTCTGGGCGGTCTTGAGCGCGACAAACGCGTATTGAATCACGGCGGCGTTGGTACCGGTCGACAAACCCACGACCTGCAGGCGCGTCTGGTTTATCTGAATCGTGTCGCCGACAACCAGATGCATCTTTGCGGCAAAGCGATCATCCAGAACAATTTCGCTGTCGGCCTGCACATTTCGTCCGACGGCAATCGAGGGCGGCCCGCCCCACTCGGCCTGGAAATCATATCCGACTAAATACACGGTACCCGTTCGAACGGAGCCCGCGTAATCGGCCGCCTTCACAACCGATAGCGTGAGCAGGATGGGACTGACCGAACGTATTCCGGCGATGTGTTCCAGCACCTGTCCCTGTTTGGGCAACAGAAGCGATGATCCTCTCACGATATTGGTCGCGTTTTCCTGCATGACCCACAAATCGGCCCGGTTGAGTCTGATATAGTCAAGCGTGCCGTCGCTCACGCCTCGATAGACGGAAATCAAGAATAGCATGAGCAAAGTGCACAGACCTACACCGGTGATAATCAGGATCGACCGCGTAGGCCGAAACGCCAGATATCGCCACGCATATCGGATCATCGTGGTGTCTCCGTGCCTGTCACACGAGCACACGATTGATCGAAGCGGCCGATGGCATCTCTGATCCGCCACAGATTGAAAGAGCCATAGAATATTCCTCGGTCTTCTCGCGCCAGCGGATTTGAGCACACAGCATCGGAAATGACATGCGGGCGGCTGTCGGTCGGCACATCCTGCGAATTGAACATCGTCCAAAATGCCGCCCGGCCATCGTCTCTCGATACTCGATTCAACGATTGCGTGAATGCCGCCACCTGCCCGCTATCCATATACTC
>JBGOTX010000408.1:0-2784 GCA_041476705.1 Candidatus Zixiibacteriota bacterium | reverse complement strand
GAGGTCAGCTTTCCCCTTGAATTGTCTTGAAGCTGTAAATCTTCCATTTTTCGTTGACCTTGTGGACGCCGAACTTGGTACGGTACCCCCTGGATTTTTCTTTGTCCACAAAGGTCACTTCGACCGCGGCGGTTTCGCCGAAGATTTCGGCCTTGTTGACAATCCGCTGATACGAGAACCAACGTTGCTTGGTCAGTCCGTCGCCGGTCAGGTCATCGAGGATTTGCTGAGGATTGGTCCACACCCGGGCAGTGCCGCCGCCCAGCGCGTAGTCCTGCTCGGTGGTTTTCATCAGCTCGACCAGATCGAGAATATGCGCCAGCGTGGCTTTGTCGTTTTTCTCCATCGCGCCGAACATGGAAATCACCACTTTACGCGGATCGAACTCATCGTCGGAGCCGCATCCGACCAATCCCAGAGCGGTCAGCGTGAAAGCCAACACCGCGATCCATCGCCTGTGTTTCATCGTCCAAATCCCCCGCTAAGCGTTATGCGATGGCTTGCACCCAGATCCGCCGAGGGCGAATAGGCATACGAAATCTGCCACCGTTTGTGATCTATGCCGACTCCGAACGTGAGTCCGGCCACTTTGTCTTTGGAGTCCGACGCCCGATAATTCTTTCCGAAGCTGTTCCAACCGAGACGAAGGTAGAGCGGCTTGAGTTCAAAGTACTCGGCTCCGATCGCCACTCCGAGCGAGTTGTCGGTCGGCAGGATGATATCGCCGGCGAAGAGCAGTTTCAGATCGCGCGGCCGGACAAAGCCGCCGGCGCGAAAGGTGATTGGCAAGCGGTCTTTTTCGGTCCCCAGCGCCGACAACTGGGCGCCGAGATTTTGAACCATCGCGCCGCCGCCCCAGCGTCCGCGGTCGGACACGTACTTTGCCCCGAGATCGACCGCCACCCCGGTGGCCGAAAAGTTCTGCACTTTTTCGTACATGACTTTGGCCGAACCGCCGACTGCGATCCGCTCGGTCTTCTGCATGGCAAACGTGACCCCCAGCAGGAAATCACCGCCGCTGAATGTCCCCGTTTCGTTCCCGTTAATATCGGTCTGGACAAAATCGCCGTAGTTGAGGTAGCTGATAAATCCGCCGAATTTTATCTTCGGCGACAGGTCGCGGATATATCCCAGGAATCCCGACTGGAGGTCCTCCACATAATTATGGTAGGTGAACATCACCCGGCTCCCTTCGAGGGTCGCGATTCCCGCCGGATTGTAATACAGGGACGCTTCGTCATCACACAGGCCGGTGAACGCTCCCCCCATGCCAACCGCTCGCGCGCCAACATCGATTTTGAGGAATGAGAACGCCGACGTTCCCGCCTGCGAACCTGTGCCGGTGGCGGACACTCGGTCCATCGCGCCGAACATGGCGCAAAAGACCAGTAGAGATATGGTAATTGCTCGTTTCATAGTTGGCCTCTCCTGATAATACCGGTATTGACGGGAACCTGTCAACCTGATTCCCCGATCACCAGTCCCGGGTGGTACGGTTGATCACCGCCTCCACCAGTCGCTGGCCCGCTCTCTCCTGGCCGATTTCTTCGGTTTCGTTGGTGGCGGAATAGATACCCTCCTGCGTCATTGTCTGGGTCCACAAAGTCGAGTCGGTTCGCACGGATTTGAGCGAAATCTCAAAGCTCAGCACGACCTTGTATTGTTCCACCTGGTCGGTAGTGTCGAAATTGACAACCTGTCGTTCGTACCCGGTCAGAATGCCGTGCAGAACGGCATCGGCCTTGTCGCTTGGAACGATTCGCATCGACCCGTCCTTAATGAAGGCATCCACGACAATAGTGGTCAGCCGATCAGCCAGCCCGTATTGGGAGGTCCGGTTGTCGAACGGTTCGACCGCCAGCGTCTTGATATCCGACTTCCCCTTGGGATTGAAGGTGTAGATGCATCCGATTGTACCGAGCAGTACCATTCCGGTCAGGGCGAGTATTGGGGCGATTCTGTTCATTTCGAATTCCCGACCACAACCTTGCCGCGCTTGATCACCCGGGTGGCCAGATTAACGCCGTAATGATAGGGCAATTCGCGATAATCCGCCATGTCCCAAACTACGATATCGGCCTGTTTGCCGGGGATCAGTTGTCCGATCCGGTCGGCCCGATCGACCGCAACGGCCGCATTCACCGTCACGGCCGAGATGCTTTCGGCGGCGGTCATTTTCATTTGCAGGGCGGCCAGAGAACTGATCATGGACAAAGACTCGGTGCAACTCGAACCGGGGTTGCAGTCGGTCGACAGCGCCACTGCCACACCTGCCTCGATCATCTGGCGTGCCGGCGCATACTGCTTACCCCCGAGGGAAAAACTTGTTCCGGGCAGGAGCACCGCCACCGTCCGGGACTGGGCCATCGCTTTTATGCCCGCGGGCGAAATATACATGAGATGGTCGGCTGAGACGGCGTTCATCGAAACCGCCAGTTCCGCCCCGCCGGTGTTCTTCAGTTCATCGGCATGGAATCTGAGTTTCAACCCGGCTTTCCCGGCGGCCTCCTGGATTCGCCGCGATTCGTCGATGCTGAACACACCATCTTCACAAAAGACGTCCGAGAACTCAGCCAGGTTTTGAGCCACAACCGCCGGAATCATTTCATTGATAATGAGTTCAATATACGCCTCGCGTTTGTTGCGGTATTCATCGGGGACTTCGTGCGCGCCTAATAATGTCGGAATCAGTTCGATCGCGTGCACGGTTTGCAGATTGCGGATGATCTCGAGCGACTTGATTTCCGCCTCGGTCGAAAGTCCGTAGCCGGACTTGGCCTCAAT
>JBGOTX010000407.1:0-2788 GCA_041476705.1 Candidatus Zixiibacteriota bacterium | reverse complement strand
GCCAATATCTTGGGCTGGATGCCCGCTCTACGGCGGGCATGACAAGAAGGAGGCAGGTTTGATGGTGAACGGACCCAACGGCTACTCGACGGCTCTCAATTACTTCGTCTTCATATTGCGCGACAGGTAGCTCAGTAGCAATGCGTTGTATCTGCTGGCATACGCGTCCCAAAAAACAGCTCTCCTCAAGCTGGCCGAGTCGGGATAAGAGTCAGACGTGCCCTCAATAATCTTTACTCCGTTTGTCTTGCTATATTTCTCGCCATAGTCCTTCACCCCTGGAACTACTAACGCGTAACCCATAATGCCAACAAACCTCAAGTCTCCTCGTTCGATGGACTTAGTAAAGTCCCCTTCGAAATCAGCGTTTTCGGAGACTTCAACACTGATGCGCTCAGGAGTCACTGCGTGGATTTCGCTAGCCTGCTTCGTTGATTCAACTTTCTCAGTTTCTCGAGCTCCATTTCCGCAACCGTCCAGAAAAGCAAGCGCGATGAGCAACATCAAAATCTTAGCAGGAATGTTAAAAACTATCATGGCGTCAATCGCTCCGTTCCGTGCGCGGTGGAGGTCCGCGTCTACCGCGTTTTTATGTTCTTCCATCGGTTCGCCAGTGCCAAGTCTTGTCCATGTGAATCATCGCGACCGCACAACCGTATACGTCGTGTTACCGTACTCTCTTCGCTGGACCAGCTCAAAGCCGGTGATATCAACTCCGCGCGTTTCTTTCGTGTCGTGCTGACAAAGAATCAGACCGCCGGGTGACACCACCGTGTTCTCACGCAGACATGCAAGCGTGAGCGACACCAGGTTCTTGTATTGCGGGGGGGCCATCATGACAAGCGAGAATCGCTCACCGCGACGGGCCAGCATGGGAATCGCAGAAAAGACATCGATGCACAAACAGGTGAGTCGGTCATTCACACTGTATTTCTTGGCGGTCGCGTTGATACGGTCGACCAAACGACCCTCCAGTTCAACGCCGGTCGCACTCGCCGCGCCTCGGGATACCGCCTCAAACAAATACGACCCGCTCCCGCTGAACAGATCCAGATAGCGGGCATCCGGCAGGTACGGCATCAGAAAGTCAAAAATGGCGCGGCGCATCCGCGTGAGCGGCGGACGGGTGACGCCGAGATCCGGCACGGTCACGACGCGGCCTTTCAACGTTCCCGCGATGATCCGGTATTCAATGTCCCGACTCTGCGGCTGTCCTTTCACACTTCGCTCCTGTCGCCCGCACACCGAGGGCGCTAATCTCCGGGGTCCCAAATTCCGATATACAATATATCAGTTCAAAGTTGCTCTGTCAGGGAAGACCGACGATCATGTCACCGATGCTCAAGACCAAACGCCAAAGCGCGGCCGCGCCTCCCGATGTTCCGGATATCGAGGTGTGGCTGGCGACCCAGGGGTACAAGGCGATCTGCGGCGTGGACGAGGTTGGCCGGGGGCCGCTGGCCGGTCCGGTGGTCGCCGCGGCGGTGATTTTTCCGGCTGATCTGGTCATCGAAGGGCTCGATGATTCCAAAAAGCTGACTGCCCGCGCCCGCCAACGGGTCTTTGAAGAGATCGCCCAGCAGAACCTGGTATGTGCCGTGGGCATTTTGGATCATCTGGCGATCGACTCACTCAATATCCACCGGGCCTCGCTGTTGGCCATGCGAAAAGCGGTGTCTGATCTCAGCCAGTCGCCCGATTTCGTACTGGTCGATGGAAATTTTCCGATCCCCAACCTGGCGTCCCCGCAGTTTGCGGTGGTACGCGGCGACGCCCGTTGTCGCGCCATAGCCGCCGCCTCAATCGTCGCCAAAGTGACGCGCGACCGGATCATGGATCATTACCAGGGCGTGTTTCCCGATTTTTCGTTTGCGGTGCACAAGGGGTATCCGACTCCAAGGCATCTCCGCGAACTGCGCGATCACGGTCCGTCCGATATTCATCGGCGTTCGTTCCGGCCGGTCGCCAATGCCATAAAGAAATATGTTCTGTAGACATCATTCGGATTCCGGCGGATCACGACGAAAAGTCGGCGCCGAGTTCGAACAGCGCGCCGCGCAATTTTTCATCCAGCAGGGATTTGAAATTCTCGACCGGAACTGGCAGGCCGGTCATCGCGAGATCGACCTGGTCGCGCGCAAAGATGATCTGGTCGTATTTGTCGAGGTAAAATCGTCATCTAACCCGAATTTTGGCCATCCCGCCGAACGGGTCGACAAAACGAAAATCCGGCATTTGGGGGCGGCGGCTCAGAAATATTTGATTGAAAAAAAAATTGCGGGGGTGGATTTGCGGTTCGATGTCGTCACTTTTGTCGGGGGACAGCTGGAACACTTCCCATCCGCTTTTGAATTGGAGGGGTAGGTTCGATGACCTTCTTGCTCGACTTGGTCGAATCCTTTTTATTCGCTCTGATCAAGCTGTCTTCGATCTTGGACAGCGAATCAACTTTCCGCGCGACTATCATCGAAAAATCGTAGTACTCCTTGGTCTCGTCGCCGTGATTGGCAACATACGCCTGTAGTTCCTCGCGAGTCACCCCGCGCGCCTTCAAGAGTGAATCACGCCAGGCTATGTATAGGGCCGGATCATGGCGATACTTGGCCGTGCCGATCCAGACATCGGCAACGACCGATCCGAGTCGATCCGCCTCAGCCAGACGAGCCGATTCCTGCCAGGATTGCCATGCCCGGTACCCGCTCCAAATAGCGGCCAGCAATACCAAGGGGACCAATCGTTTAACCCAGACTGATTTTATCCAAGTTTTCATTGCAACCTTTCGGACTTC
>JBGOTX010000406.1:0-2796 GCA_041476705.1 Candidatus Zixiibacteriota bacterium | reverse complement strand
TCTTTTGAAGACGGTCTCCGACGTACGATCGACTGGTTTGCGCATCCGGAAAATCTGGCTCGATATCGGGCGGACATCTACAACATCTGACTCCTGATACCATGGAAGCCGTCATTCTTGCCGGAGGTCAGGGGACACGCCTCGCCCCGTACACAAATGATCTTCCGAAGGCGCTCGTTTCGGTCTGCGGACGACCCGTCATAGAAATCCTTCTGCATCGACTGAAACTTGCCGGGGTGGCCAAGGTGCATATCGCCGTCAGCCACCTCGCCCATCAGATCAGAAGTATTCTCGGCAATGGCGAACGGCTCGGCCTCCAGATTGTCTATTCCGAGGAGCCCGAACCACTGTCGACGGTTGGTCCGCTCACCTTGATTCCCTCGCTCCCTGATGAATTTCTGGTGGCAAACGCCGATGTGTTGACCGATCTCGATCTGAAGCTCTTGTACGCGAAACATCGGGAGTCCCACTGCAAACTCACGGTCGCGACCTACCGCCGGACCGAAAGAATCGACTATGGCGTCCTGCAGACCGGAAGCGATGGTCGAGTGACCGCGTTTTCAGAAAAACCGGAGTATCATTTTTCCGTTTCGATGGGTGTGTATGTGTTTTCGCGTTCAATTCTCGATTATGTTCCCAGGGGTGCACGTTTTGGATTCGATGATCTCATGCTCACTCTGCTGAGAAAAAATGAGCCGATCAATACCTGCCCCTATGATGGTTTCTGGCTCGATATTGGCCGCCCCGATGACTACGAGCGCGCCAACACAAGTGATTCGAACGCCGTCAGACGACTTTTGTCCCAAGCTAATCCTAATTAACTCATTGTGTCTCAGTTGAATACGCGGTGATTACGAACAATCATCGTATTTTCTCTTGATTTCGGAAACATATTCGTAATTGTTACGTTATATGCAAATATAACGTGGTAAGCGGAGATGTATACAAAATGATCGACGATATGGACCGAAAAATCCTGAAAATCCTGCAGGAAAACGCTCGGACCCCAAACTCTGAGATAGCGGAGAAAATCGGGATGGCCCCCTCGGCCACCTACGAGCGGGTTCGCAAGCTGGAGCGAAAGGGAATCATCAAAGGGTACGAAGCGCGCCTTGACGCGGAGAAGTTGGGCGCCGGATTGATCGCGTTTGTAGCGGTGAGAACCGGCGAACTGGCCGGTGAAGCGCTGGCCGGTCCTGATCTCGTGAAAATTCCGGAGGTGCAGGAAGTCTATAATGTCGCGGGCGAGGACTGCTATTTCCTGAAAATCCGGGCGCGCAACACGGCCGATTTGAACCGGTTGATCAGGGAGAAGATTGGGCGGGTGCAATCGGTCAAGTCCACGCGCACCACGATCGTTCTTGAAATACACAAAGAGACGAGCCGGATCGTGCTCGATAACCGTGAGTTGGTGGATGACACCGACCACTGACATAAAGGCCGGTCGAATTCAGTTGCTGGTCGCCTTTGCGGCCATCTATCTGATATGGGGCTCGACCTATCTGGCGATTCGATTTGCCATCGATACCATCCCGCCGTTTCTGATGGCCGGCTTTCGATTCATACTCGGCGGCTTGTTGTTATTCGTCTGGTCGCGCTGGCAGGGGACGCCCATTCCAACTCGTCGCGAAATGCGGCATGCCGCGGTCGTCGGGCTGTTCATGATGGTCGGCGGAACTGGCGGCGTCACCTGGGCGGAGCAATTTGTGCCGTCGGGACTGACGGCGCTTCTGGTGGCCACTGTCCCGCTCTGGATTGTGCTCTTTGACTGGCTCCGCCCGGACGGGCAGAGGCCATCGTGGCTCATGTGGCTTGGGCTGTCGATTGGAACAGTGGGGATGGGACTGCTGGTTGTTCCGGGACACTTTGCCGGCGCCGACCATGTGAATCTGTTGGGGGCGGGGGTATTGATTGTTGCCTGCGCATCGTGGGCAACTGGTTCGATTTACTCACGACATGCGCCGCTTCCGAAAGCGCAGACAATGTCCGCGGCGATTCAGTTATTCGCCGGCGCCATAGCCATGCTGGCTCTGTCATTGGTCGCGGGTGAGTGGCGAGGATTCGATGTAAGTCAGGTTTCGGGACGCTCCGTCGTATCGTTTTTCTATCTCGCTGTTTTTGGCACGCTCGCCTTTGCCGCCTATGTTTGGTTACTGCGGGCCTCGACGCCGGCCAAAGCCGCCACCTATGCCTACGTCAATCCCGTGGTGGCGATCGCCTTGGGAAGCTTGATTGGCGGGGAACCGTTTCAGCTTCGAACCCTCATCAGCGCGGCAGTAATCTGTGTCGCCGTGGCGCTGATTATCATCGCCAAGACGATACACCCCGCGGTCAGAACAAGCCCTGCATCCGAATCATCGGGTACGCCGGCCTCACCGCGTTCGGTACCGTCGACTTCCACCTGCCAGAAATAGATCGTCCATCACTTACTCTCTCTTCGACGCCGGATGCGAGAGTTGCATCCGATGACGGGCGATCAGTCGGTAGATCGGTCGCGCGATTTGTTTGATCCCCGGCACAAGCAGAATATAGCCGAATAATCTGGTCGCCGGCAGGATGGAAGCAAGCCGGGCGACAGCGTCACTGCCTGCGTATTTTTCTCCTTCGGGGGTGAACAAGATGATCGACCGGGCCAGTTCCGATGGCGACGGGCAGTCCACCCCGTCCGGCAGACAAGGATTTGATTGTGGCTCCATCTCCACGATTCCGAGCCGATCCAATCGGCGAACCTGCGCAACCGTGGCCGCGCAAAAGGCACAACTGTCATCGTAGATCAAAATGTATCGCTTCACGGGG
>JBGOTX010000405.1:0-2808 GCA_041476705.1 Candidatus Zixiibacteriota bacterium | reverse complement strand
CGAGTTCGAAAATTCATTTTGCCGGCGGCCGTTCTGGCCGTAGCAGCAATCATCGCCACGGCAAGTATGGCGGCCGACCCCGAGAAGGCCAAGGAATTCTTTAATCAGGGTGTGACAGCCCAGAAAGACGGCAAGACGGCAGTCGCGATTGAAGCGTACAAAGCCGCAATCGCCAAAGACCCCGACTACTACGATGCTTATCTGAACCTGGGGGCAATTCAGTTCAAGCAGAAGCAATATGACGACGCCCTCGCGCAATTGAAAATCGCGACCGCCGTCTTGCCGTCTTTCTGGGCTGTCACACCCTGATTAAAGAATTCCTTGGCCTTCTCGGGGTCGGCCGCCATACTTGCCGTGGCGATGATTGCTACTACGGCCAGAACGGCCGCCGGCAAAATGAATTTTCGAACTCGTGACCCGGTCAACAACTCCATTCCATCTCCTTTTGCTCTCGGATTCTCACACCTAATACAACTGTTTTGTCAATTTGATCCCGAATTTACAAACTCTCCCGGTGCCGCCCCAGGGCCTCTTTGACCTTCGGATACTTGAGCGCCAGGATGCGCGCCGCCAGCACGGCGGCGTTTTTTGCCCCTGGTGTGCCAATGGTCATCGCGGCCACGGGGATTCCCGGCGGCATTTGTACGGTCGCCAGGAGGGCATCCATACCACCGAGGGCCGCCGGAATCGGGACGCCGATAACCGGCAGGTTGGAGTGGGCCGCCGCCATCCCCGGCAAAGCGGCCGACAGACCGGCCATGGCGATTATGACCTCGAATCCGTCCGACTCGGCCCCCGACACCAGCTGGGCGGTTTGGGCCGGTTTGCGGTGAGCGGACGAGACTTCGATCTTTGCCTCAATCCCGAATGCGGTCAATTGACCCACGCATTCGTCGGCATAGGTCTGGTCTGATTTCGATCCCAGAAGAATGAGTACTTTAGGCATGGCTCATATTCCGTCGGTTTTCAGCGCCCGGGCGCCAATGTCTTTGCGATACGACGCTCCGTCGAAGCGTATCTTCCCGACCAGATTATACGCCCGGTCGAGGGCGGATTTCAAGTTGTTATCGGTGGCCATGGCGCACAACACCCGGCCGCCAGCCGTAAACCAACTGTTCCCTTCACGGCGGGTTCCGGAATGAAAGACGTACATATTGCTGGGCCATCCATTCTGAAGCCCGTTGATTCGCTGGCCCATGGTATATTTCCCCGGATACCCCTTGGACGCCAACACCACGCAGGCGGCGGCTCCCTTGCGCCATTCGATCGGCCCCATATTGCCGAGTTTCTTCTCGACGACGGCGAGGCAGAGATCAACCAGATCGGTCTTCATCATGGGCAGAACCACCTGAGTTTCGGGGTCGCCGAACCGGCAGTTGAATTCAAGCACTTTCAGCCCGCTTGGAGTCAGCATCAACCCGGCGTACAAGATGCCTCGATAGGTGATTCCGTCACTGCGAAGCCCGGCGATGGTCGGTTCGAGGATATGTTCCTGCGCCTCGGCCAAAAGTTCCGGCGTCAAAAACGGAGCGGGACAATACGCGCCCATGCCGCCGGTATTTGGCCCCTGATCTCCGTCGAAGGCCCGCTTGTGGTCCTGACTGGGCAACAGCGGAATGATCGTCTTCCCGTCGGTGATCGCCATAAGCGATATTTCAGAGCCGCTCAAACAGGCCTCGATAATGATATGGGCGCCGGCCGGGCCGAACATTTTCTTATCAATAATGTTCTCGATTGCCTGGGCGGCCTCCTCGAAGTTCTGAGCGATGATAACGCCTTTCCCGGCGGCGAGGCCATCGGCCTTGATGACGATAGGATACTCGACGGTCTTGCAGAAACCGATCGCCTCGGCCATGCTCGAGTAGACTTTAAAGGGGGCCGTTGGAATGTGGTGTTTCTGCATGAATTGTTTGGAGAATACTTTGCTCGACTCCAGCTGGGCCGCTTTGCGATCGGGTCCGAAAATCGGTAGTTTGCGCCTCTGAAACTCATCGACAATGCCGTAGGCAAGCGGCTGTTCCGGACCGACCACGGTCAGGTGAATTCTGTTTCGCAGGGCAAAGTCGGCCAGGCCTCGGACGTTTTCGGCTTTGATATTAATGCATTTGGCCATCGGCACCATACCCGGATTCCCCGGCGCGCAGAATAGGCGTTCGATTCGGCGGGACTGCTTCAGTTTCCAGACCAGCGAGTGTTCGCGTCCGCCGGAACCAATGACCAATACGTTGAGTCGACCCTGTTTTTCTGCCATAGAACCCATTAACATACGTCAATTTTCCCTCAATTCAAGCCCTTTCGGATCGTTCGGGGGGGCGGGCGGCTCAATCTCACGGGGTATCCCGCCGCCAATTCGCTCCATTCGGCATTAGACAAACACTCAGGCGCATGCGTCATTTTGGCTGTTGACAAGTGGTTTCGGGGGGGCGTATCTTGGCAACCTGTTTTCGGTTGCCCGTCTTCTGCGGAGACCGAACCAGCGAGGGAAGGATTAAGAGAGGTATTAGTTTCTCGACAGGAGTGGCTCATGCATAGATTCGCGGTGATACTTACCGGTTTGTTGGTGTTCGCGTATGGCTCGGTGGTTCTGGCGGAAGACGCCCAGGAAAAGGACTTTCTCGAAGCGGCTATATACGGCGGCCTGTCGGCCCCTATTGGCGGGATCAATAACTGGCAGGACACTCTGAAGGCGAAATCGGGCTTCAACGTCGGTTTTGATATCGGGTATTTCATGACGGCCAATTTCGTGCTGGGTCTCACTTTCTCGTACCACCAGTTCAAGATCGACGCGGCCAACGATGCGCAGTTT
This sequence comes from Candidatus Zixiibacteriota bacterium, assembly GCA_041476705.1. Classification (GTDB taxonomy): domain Bacteria; phylum Zixibacteria; class MSB-5A5; order GN15; family FEB-12; genus JACRAV01. The sequence continues at coordinate 2 of JBGOTX010000405.1, read as the reverse complement.
AT
>JBGOTX010000404.1:0-2809 GCA_041476705.1 Candidatus Zixiibacteriota bacterium | reverse complement strand
GCCTGTTTGACCAAATGATAAACGGCATCGTGGATGTCCCGTTCACTCGACAAGCGGACTTCGGTCTTGGCCGGATGCACGTTGACATCCACTTCTTCAGGGTTCACGGTAATCAAGATGGCCCCGAGCGGATAATTCCCTTTGGGCAGCAGCTCACCATACCCGGCGGCCAGAGCATGAGACAGCGTGGCCGAAGTAATGTACCGTCCATTGATATAGATAAACTGGCTCCATCGACCCGCCTGAGCCAATTCCGGCTGTCCGACAAGACCGTCAATTCGGACCGGTCCCGCATCACCGGACACCGGAATAAGTGCCTTCCCTGCCGACAAAAGCCCGGTCACCCGGTCGCCAAGACTCCCACCGGGGGGAAGTGAGAAAATAGTGCGGCCATTCAGGAAATACGAGAAGCCGACATCGAACCGCCCGATCGCCAAGGCCGTGGCGATGCGCGAAATGTGACGGGCCTCGGTGGTTTCCGCCTTGAGAAATTTGCGACGGGCCGGCGTATTGAAAAACAGATTCTCGACTTCGATGATCGTCCCCACCGCCGCCGACTGTGGTTGTTTCGAACGAAGTACTCCCCCTTCGTACAGAATCTCCGTGCCGATCTGGGCCTCGGCCGGACGCGACACCATGCGCGTGCGCGAGACTGAAGCAATCGAGGGTAGCGCTTCGCCGCGAAATCCGTACGAACCGATCCGGTCCAGATCGGAAAAATCGCTGATCTTCGAGGTGGCATGCCGCGAAAAAGCAATTTCTATCTGATCGGCCGGGATGCCGCACCCGTTGTCGACAATTTTGATCAGTTTCGAGCCGGATTTCTCAACGATAATGTCAATACGGGTGGCGTCGGCATCGAGAGCGTTTTCGACCAGCTCCTTGACCACTGCGGCGGGTCGCTCGATCACTTCACCGGCGGCGATCTTGTTGATCAGACGCTCCGGCAGGGGACGAATCCACCGGCGCGCTTTGGTCGGCGCGCTCATGAGTCTACCTCGTCCTTCCACTGCCGCAGAAGATCAAAGGCGGCAACCGGCGACAGCGCGTTCAGGTCCAGTCCCCGGAGACGATTTTCGACTTCGGAGACAGGAGCTTCGAACAACGTCGGTTGCGCTTTGTCGCGGAAGATCGATTTCCCCAATTCGCTCTGGCTGAACTTGCCCGATTCGAGCAGTTTGAGAATCTGTTTGGCCCGCGAAATAGTCGTGCGTGGCAGACCGGCAAGGCGGGCGACCTCGATCCCGTACGAATCATCGCATCCGCCGGGAATGATCTTGTGCATGAAGATGACTTTGTCTTCCCACCGCTTGACCGCCACCTGGCAATTATACACCCGGGGCGACAGCGCGGCCATCCCGGTCAGTTCGTGGTAATGAGTCGCGAACACGGTGCGGCACCTCAGCCGCTCATCGATATACTCCACCACCGACCAGGCCACGGAAAGCCCGTCGAAAGTCGATGTCCCTCGCCCAACTTCATCCAATAGCACCAACGATTGACCGGTGGCGTTGTTCAGAATATTTGCCGTCTCGATCATCTCAACGAGGAAGGTCGATTGACCTCGGGCGAGGTTGTCGAGCGCCCCGACCCGAGTGAACACCCGGTCAACTAAACCGATTTCCGCCTTGTCGGCCGGAACGAATGACCCAATCTGCGCCAGAATGACAATCAATCCGATCTGACGGAGATAGGTTGATTTCCCGGACATGTTAGGCCCGGTCAAAATCATGATCCGGCGACCATCCGGCTCAAGGTGCGTCTCGTTCGGCACGAACGTTCCGGGCGGCAAAACCGCCTCGATCACCGGGTGACGGCCATTGCTCACCGAAAGCCGATCATCCTCAAACAATTCGGGGCGACAGTATCCGCGCGTGACGGCAAGTTCGGCCAGCGCCGAAACCAGATCGGTTTCGGCCAGAAGTTCGGCCGTATGCACCAGGTCGCCGATCCGCGCGCCCAGAGTGTCGACCAGTTCCTGATACAACTCGCTTTCGACCGAAAAAATTTTCTCCTCGGCCGCCAGAATCAATTCTTCTTTTTCTTTCAGCTCCGGCGTGATATACCGCTCGGCATTGACCAGCGTTTGCTTGCGGATATATTCCGGCGGCACGAGCGAGGCATTGGCGCGGGTGATTTCGATATAATACCCAAAGACCTTGTTGAACCCGACCTTCAAGCTGGTGATACCGGTCCGCTCCCGCTCGATCTTCTGAAGTTGGCCGATATACTGCCGCGCCTCGCGAATGGAATCATTGAGCGAGTCGAGTTTCGGCGAGAACCCCGGCTGGATCATCCCTCCTTTGTTGATCGCCAGCGGCGGATCATCGGTCAGCGCTTTCGAGATTGTTTCGATTAGGTCCCGACCATCGGGAAACGAGTCTGCAATCTGGATAAGTAACGGCGAATGAGCCGGTGCGAGCTGTGTTTTTATCCGGGCCGCGACCGTCAGGACATCGCGGATAGCCAGCATCTGCCGCGGATTGACTCGCCCAATACCAACCCGTCCGGAGAGTTTCTCGAGATCGGGCAAATTCTTTGTGTGCTGACGCAGGGCATAGCAGAGATCGCGGTTTTTCACCAGCTCAGCCACTCCCGCCTGGCGGCGTTCGATCCGGCTTTTCGCCCGCCAGGGATGGGTCAGCGCCTGCTGGAGTCGGCGGGTCCCCATGCCGGTGTGGCACAGATTGACCGTCGACAACAGCGTATGCTCGGAGCCGCCGTCGGCGAGATTCCGCACCAGTTCCAGATTCCTCACCGTGCCGTAATCGAGCGTCATCTGGTCGGCCTTGTCCCAGCGGGAGATGCG
>JBGOTX010000403.1:0-2813 GCA_041476705.1 Candidatus Zixiibacteriota bacterium | reverse complement strand
TGACCACCTGCGGGGTGGTGTAGGCGCTGGCCGAATCGCCGTTGAGATACAGATTGATCCGCGCCCCCAGCGGCAGATGATTATTAAGCGTATAGACCAAGCGCGCCTCGATGATGTGGTTGGCGATGTTGTCCATGGCGTTCGAGTCGAGCGATTCTTTCGACAGACTCGGGCGCACCGTTGACTGGTGCAGGACCACATCCAACGGGGCGTCGATTCGCACCGTTGCGTGCACAAAGTCGGAGGCAGTGAGTGTTCCGGCCGCGACGCTGTCGCCAAACGAAGCCGTTCCGGTAACGTTTATCGACGACGGCAAAGGCCACAGGAAATTGGCCACAGATGTATCGGCAATGACGGTGAGAGTCGGGTTGCCAACCGATCCTCGGGCTACCGTGCCCGATAGGGAGATGGTCTTGCCGTTATTCCCCTGTACCTGAACGGTGAGTGAGCCGGGGAGGTCGACCGCGCTGGTAATGTCCAAACTCAATGTGGCGTGGGCGAGCTGAACCGAATCGAACCCCTGCGGGACGGTGATGCTCTGGTCCACCGGATTGATCGCCACATTCGTGGGGGCGATGACGCCGGTCACCGACTGGAGAGAAAGATTATTCAGATCGACAGAGACATCATAGCTGAGATTCTGGTCGACCATCACCAGAGAAACTCCTGATCCGGCGGACGAAGCGACAACATCCGCAGTGATGCTCTGGGGTGTTGACGAGTCGGATGGAGTCAGGACGCATCCGGCCAGGTTGACCGTGTCGTTAACCGTGGCGTTCGCCGCGAGATTGCGATTGACGACCAGCGGCAGTCCGTTCTTGAGCAAGTCGGGAAAAGTGATCACCAGCGAAGAGGCCAGCGGCGTGTTATTGGTTATCGACATCGACAGTATACCGCCGGCCAGAGTGGCCTGGTACACCGGAGTCGATTTGGCCAGCGATACGGTCTGGGAAAAGCTTCGCGACAGAGCCGGTATTTGAGCGGTAGCCGAGGTGACCTCGAACGGCGAGGAGAATCTGGCCTGCATGGTCACGTCTTGAACGCCGGCAGCCAAAACCGTTCCGGCCGCGGACACACAGTCAAGCGTGACCCGAATTTGATTGGACACATCTCTGCCGCTCAAGTCGAAGGTGACGGAATCAGTTGAGCCGGTGGCCAGGCCGGTCGGGAAACTCTGAAGGCCGAGAGTCTGAGCGTTGCCGATGTCGTACAACGTCACGTTGACCGTAGAGAGATCAATACCCAAATTGTTGCTGACTATGAGATATACCAGACCGCTGTACACCGTCGCCGACGACATCGAGGAGATGGCCGGCAGATCGTTGGTGACGCTGAAGGCGGTAGGAGGAATCGTTGTCCCATTGACAGCCGCCAGCGGACCGATGGAGGCAATCGGCACGTTTACCGGAGCGATCACCGGCGCGGTGATCGAAAGTGCGCCGAGCACAGCCCCTGTGCTGTACGAGAGGCCGCCGACGGTCAGGTCCGACGGATTCAGCCGGAACGTGTCCAGATCGCGCGAAACAGAAAAAATCACGTTGCTATCGAGGTCGAATCCAACGCCGGGCTGGTTCATCTTGCGGATAAGCTCCGACATCGAATAGGTTCGATTGACCAGCGGAACTATCAACTGAGTGTTCCACGACGGTGCCTGGGGTTTTTTGACCGTGCACTGAGCCAGAGTAAGGACCAGCACCACAATGGCCACCGCGAAGAACAGTTTCATAATGAAACCAGTGAGGACGGCGCCAAGTGAATGGCTGCCATCTCGCGAGTTCCGTCGTTTTCCCGCCATACATCCCCCGAAGGTTTGATGTTTCTTTCTTTGCGGGGGTGAAGTGCAAAGGGAATGCCGGGAGCTATAAGTCGCCTAAGGGCTTGATTGGTAAGCTGATAGGCACAAAGTCGGGGGGCGGTTTACAGAGAGAGTATGGGGGTTATCCTGCATTGACACGGGACCGGGTGTGGTCTATACTTGTTAGACTCGGGGTTCCATGACCAAGCACGACCGACTTTTGTACATTCTCAATCTTCTGCGATCACGTCGATCCTTAAACGCCTCGGCTCTGGCGGGGGAGTGTGCAGTGACTGAGCGCACGATTTACCGCGATATTATCAGTTTGTCCGAGGCCGAGGTTCCCATCTACTATGACCGGGGGTATAAACTGGCGTCGGACAGTTTTCTGCCGCCGCTCAATTTCAACTACGATGAATACCAGGCGCTAAAGCTGGCGCTCGATTCCACGCCCCTGCGCAAGACGGCCAAATTCGGCGAGGCGGTGCGCCGAGCGCGGGCGAAAATCGAGGCGGGGTTGAATCAGTCGGTCAAAGAGAAGCGTCGCACGGCGGTCGACGCCATGTCGGTGGATATCGTCAGCACCGAGGATCCATTGGCCGGCGAAAAGTATTTCGCGGTGATTGAAGCGGCCTGCACCGACAATCTTTCGCTTGATATCGGGTATGATTCGGTCTCATCCGGACTGACGCATCGGCGGGTGGACCCATATTTTATCGTCTTTCGCGCCCACGCCTTCTATTTCGTAGCGTTCTGTCACGAGCGGGCGGATTTCAGGACCTTTCGAGTCGATCGTCTTCGCGAGGTCCGCACGACCGATCAGCGGTTCTCGCGGTTAAAAGGGGTGTCGGTCAAAAATTACTTTGAAGGGAGCTGGCAATTGTATACCGGCGAACCGATCGAAGTGACTGTAAGGTTCACCGGCCAGGCGGCGCGGGTCGTGACGCTTGGCAAGCACCATCCCAGCGAATGGATCGAGCGGCGCCCGGATGGCTCGATCATCTACACCGTGACGGTT
>JBGOTX010000402.1:0-2814 GCA_041476705.1 Candidatus Zixiibacteriota bacterium | reverse complement strand
GGATCGTTTTAATCCCCCGGATAGCTCAGGCCGACGCCTCCGCAGATTGCGTCACGAAAAATAGGCGCGACCGAATGGTCGCGCCTATTCACATTTCAAGAACTAAACGACGTATCGCTATTTGCGCTTGGTGTATTTTGCTGTGCCCCACGTGAACCAGGTCTTGCCGCCGTCACTGGAGGATTCACCACTCCAATCGAATGATTCGGCGGTCTGGTGGTGGGTCGATATGCGGCTGAGCATGGTTTGTCCCATCATTATATCCTGGCCCGTATATACCGCGCTATCTTTAGTATGGATACCGGTGTACAGACTCATTCGAGCGGACATGTTGTCGCCCCAGGTCATTTGCCACTTCTTAGTCTCGCGGTCGTACCCTTCCCACCCGGCGCCGGCGAATTTCTGACCCATCATCATCTGTTCATACGTCGTTTCCAGAAAAGCGCCATCGAGTATGTATTTGTACGTGACCTCGCCCTTGCTTTCCATCCAGGTAGTGTCTTTGGGGTCCATTGACATGTGCATCTTCGTGGTACAATCCCATGTCCCCACCAGGTAAGCTACCGACTTCATTTCTTCCGGCGGACCCATCGGCGGCATCTGTTGCGGCTGGTCCTTCTTGGCGTCCTGGGCCAAGGCGCCGAATGCGGCCGCTGTCATTGCCACGACAAAAATGCCGGTTTTCCATTTCAAAATACGCATTCACTCCTCCTTGTACGCGCACAGAATCGACGCGTCATTTTTTGAGTTATCAGGTTATACCAAAGGTATCATGTGTAACAGGTCAGAAGCGACAAACAAATATACTGAAACAAGGACGGGTCTGGTATCACTTCTTTTCAGGTTTTGGCAATAGGCCGGCGTCGCGCATCAAATGTTTCAGCAGAAGAATCTGTCCGAAATGGCCGCAAAAATGCTCAAGCACGTGATACACCGTCCATTCGCGGGTGATAATCCGGTCTCGTAGCGTGTAGGTCGTGCTCAGATCGGCGTCGCGCCACTTGGTCAATTCGGCGTGGGTGGCGGCCCGAGCGGCATCGATCATGCGCAGGTAGTCTTCGAGCGTTTTCCCGGCCAGCGTCTTGGGGTGAACTCCCTCGGGAGGGAGCGGCAGGCCGTCATCATCCATACTGATGCCAATAATCCGCCGTGCCATTTGTTCTCCCTCGGGCTCCGGAGCGATTCCGTTTGGTGCGATGCTCATCCACCAGATATCAACCACGGCTAGGTGAGCCAGGAGCATGCCGATCGTGTTGACCCCCGGATGCGGTTGCCACTCCAGATGACGAACATCGAGGTCGGCGATGTTCTTCTTGAGCAGGGCCAGTTGATCATCGAGTTGGGCCGCGAAAGATGCGATCCGTGGGTCGGAGACCGGATCATACCCGGCCGGAACCGTCAGTTTGCGTTCAATTGCCATTATGTCCTCACAGTATTCATGGTGAGCCCGGTATCAAGATGAAATGTAATTGGTCGGGGGGAAAAGTACAATACCATGACTGGAAAATGTGACATTGGCCGCCGGCGGCCTTTGACGTCGGCCCTCCGGACCGGTATATTGAATATAGGGTATAATGGAGTGACCATGCAAGCGTTTAACCGTATTCGAGGAGGAACACATGAGATATGGCGTTTGGATTGGCCGGATCGTGACGGCGGCACTGATGGTGAGTAGTGTTCGTGCTGAACTTCACCGGGAAGCCGTCGAGTATAAAGACAGCGCCACGACTTATGAGGGGTACTTCGTATATGACGATGCGGTCAAGGGTGCGCGTCCGGGTGTGCTGGTAGTACACGATTGGATGGGGCTTGGACCGGAAAGCAACGCCCGTGTGCGGTGTGAGATGCTGGCGAGACTGGGATACGCCGCCTTTGCCTGCGATATGTACGGCAAGGACGTGCGGCCGAAGAATTCGGACGAGGCCTCGGCCGAGGCGGGTAAATTCTACAAGGACCGGTTGCTGTTTCGGTCGCGCGCCGGCCTGGCTCTTAACTGGCTGAAATCCCAGCCGGTGGTTGATCCCAAACGAGTGGCCGCAATCGGGTATTGTTACGGCGGCACGGCGGCGCTTGAACTCGCCCGGTCAGGCGCCGAGCTCAGTGGCGTTGTGACCTTCCACGGCGGATTGGCGAGCGGCTCTCCCGATGACGCCAAGAATATCAAGTGTAGAGTGCTGGTGCTTCACGGGGCGGATGATCCGTTTGTGCCCGCGGACGTGGTGGCGGCGTTCGAGAAAGAAATGACGGCGGCGCAGGTTGACTGGCAGTTGATCAAATACAGCGGCGCGGTGCATGCCTTCACCAATCCCGGCGCAGGGAATGATCCGTCGAAAGGGGCGGCGTATAACGAACGAGCCGACAAACGGTCGTGGGTTGCGATGAAGGATTTCTTCGAGGAAATCTTTAGATAGGAGAATGTTGAATTAGTCCCGGTATCCGTGGTTGCGAGATTGCTTCGCTTTGCTCGCAACGGCGGAGCTAATGATTTTTCAACCGGCCCAAATAGCGCAGGGACCGACAAATCGGGTGGAGGGGCGTGCGCTCCACCTCCATCGCCATTAGCTACTTCTTCTTGTCGGTCGAAATCAGCTTGCCGTCCTTATAGATTTCATGATACGCTTCCTGGCCGGCGTCGTCCCAATAGATCCACGTACTGTCTTTCACTCCGGCATTCATCCACCCTTCAACTATGCGAAGGCCGTTTTCCCGCCAGAGCATGAGCAATCCATCCTCCAGACCATTCCGCCAGATGGATTCTTTCATTTTCTGACCGCTTTCCAGATACGTGGTCCAACCGCCGGTTTTCTGCCCTTC
>JBGOTX010000401.1:0-2815 GCA_041476705.1 Candidatus Zixiibacteriota bacterium | reverse complement strand
TTGATACCCCCCAGAGGCGCAACATCGGGGTTGAATTCCTGGCCCACATCCCAACCCTCGACGCCAACGGACACGAGCGTGTCGGGACCCACCACACCGCCTACCCAGAAAGTGCCGGTGAAAAGGTAGCTTTGCCGCGAGCCGATCGGAAACTCGCAACTTCGCACCGGAAGACCGGTGAAAAAATCCGTCACATAATCATAGTAGCCGTTGCCGAACAGCCCCTTGTTAGTCACGGTCAGCGCCATATCGGCGATATTGTGTTCGGTTGCGCATATCTGTGGCAGGGACAGAGCGCTGCCGGAAGTTTCGGCCTTGCGTAATTGCGCATCGCGGGCGCCGATGGGGTTCGTCAGGGCCAAGAGTATGGCCACGAGCAACACAGCAAGCGATAATCTGCGCCTCATCGCTCCTCCTCCTTTACACCGACGACTGAAGGCAGGAGAATGGCTGGCCCAGCCCTTCCTTCTCTTGAGTTGCGGTGTTGTGTTCCCAGGTTTGGCGCGATTGCGGCCTGAGTAAACGGTGAATAGAGCCAATTGAGGACGCTATCTACGTAAATCTGAAGGGGACTGGTCGACATACCGTCATCGGCGAAGGCGTACGGAGTAAAGGCGCTGGCCAGAACCCGATACGACCCGCCGTTCAGTCGGAAGACCACCGGCTGTCCAGCACAAAAAAAGCTGTCCGCAAGGAGCGGGTGGTGGTCCGTGTATATCGACTGGTAGGTGTACAGGGCCTCGGCCTCCGGCACCGGCGTGAAATAATTTACTTCAGGCAGGGCCGCCAACATGGGCATCCACGGGGCCAAATCGGGGTCCCAGAGATAACGGGCATGCAGATAGCTCGTGTCCATCACCAGATTCGGCCACCTGCTGGAGTTGACGGAGAGCGCGCCGCTAAAATCCTCGATTCTGGTTGACGATTGATAGAGGTACCACAGCCAGCCGCTCCAGTGCCCTCTTGCTACACCAAACTCGATCCCTCCGTATCCCGAAAACGGAAAATCGGAGATCGGTGTTTGTCCTTCGGCCCCGTAGAACATGTTTCGCCCGCAGAGCCAGACTCCCACCCCCGCGAGCATCGCAGTATGTAGTCTTGAAAGAAGATAATCCAACCGAAGCAGGCTGCTCGTCACGTCATCATTAAGAATGATTGCGACTTTATGTTGAAGAAGTGACTTCAGAGTCAGGACATTGCCCGCAGATTGGCTGATCGAGGTAAAGTCGTATGTGGCACCCGGGTTCCAACTCGGAATCGCAGAATTCCAGTAGGCCAGCGCCGCCGTCTTGTTGCGTCCATTGATCTGGTAACTGATTTCAGCATCGACAACAATGACGTCACGTTCAAACTTGGGGTCTATCATCCTGAACGATACGAATGGAGGAGTCGGGTCAAAGAGCGATGAATCATCGGCATCCCGGGTTCGCACCCAGAATATGAAGTACTTCTCGACCGTAGTGTCATTCGGATCGTTCCGGTAGAGATCGTACAGGGTAACCGATGTGTCCGCCACGGTCCTGTCTGAGGGGGTTCCTGACCAAACGGCCAGACGATTGTATCGGGCGTCCTGAGCAAACACGGGAGAACCGGCATCAAAAATCGTGTCGACAATACCATATTTGTTCGACGCCGTTACGGTGTCAATCAGCAGAGTGCGGCAGTTAACGACCTGGGTTGGGGGCGTGTTTGCGGTCCACGTCGTGTCGCAGACTGAAAGCGAAAGATGATTCCCAATATAGTATACTTTTCCCAGCGGCGTGACGAACACCCGCCTGGCGAATAGTCGCTTTAGGTCCGCGTACGTAGCGGAATCATACGGTCCATAGACCCGCCACTCATACCGAAGCGATGGCGGCTCATAAGGATGGTCCAGCCGGTCGTTACTATTCCAGTGCAACGAGACTCCGGTTTCGGAGTGGCCGGGAGTGACTGCATTGATGTACAGCGAATCGGGGGGGAGCCAGAAGCTCCACACTCGCGGCCTGAGCCAAAGCGTCGTCACGGGTGGATGATTGGTCGGACCGGAGCAGTTGGGAAACGGTCGGTAGCTGACATACAGGCCATCGACCAACACCGACAGGTCCGCGATATCGATTCCGTCTTCGCCGTCGACATTGGCTTCATCGACCGAGGGTAATGATGGGAGACCGAAGAACAGATAGTCGACCAGCAGGGTGACGTCGTTAATATCCACGATGTCCTGATAATCGCAATCGACATTCCCCCGTGTTCCCCGACAGCAACACCCGGCGGCATCGGCGGCACAGTTGATGTCCGCCATGACACCAGTTGGCAAAGTGCAAGCGCCTGCAATGATGAATGTAAAGATCAGCCGGTACATTACACCCCTCCCGTCTTGATTTGTCGTACCACGACCCGTCGGCTGAGGCCTGCCGGCCGCGTATCCAGCTATGCAACAATATAACGCATCATCCCCGATGAGCTACACCTAATGACGACCGAATGGCTAATAACATCTAATGGCAAAAGACGCCCCCCTGTGGGGCACCAGGGGGCGTTGGAAAAATAACTACTGACACGCCGCGGGTGGCGTGAAGCTGACGTACAGATAATCGACCAGGGCCGACAGATCGGATATATCGATGCCACCCAACGGGTCTCCGTCGACATTGGCCTCTTTATCGCAACACAGCGGAGTGAACGAGACATAGAGGAAGTCGACCAACCGGGACAGATCAGAGATATCAACCCCGTCCCCCGGATCGCAATCCACGTTGCCGGTAAGACCAATACAGCAACTGGCAGGGCCACAAGCGGGCCGCACATGTCCTCGGAGCCATTTGCGGGCCTT
>JBGOTX010000400.1:0-2818 GCA_041476705.1 Candidatus Zixiibacteriota bacterium | reverse complement strand
TCAGAGGCCGATTTGATCAAGGAGACTGCACCGTCGCCGGAAGCGTTGCCTTTGAGTCGCGGCGATGCCGTCACCCGGGCGTTGGCCCAGAATCCCGGATATCAGGCCATCTACACGGCCATCGAGGCCGCCGCACAACAGATCGACCTCGCCCGGACCGCCTACAAGCCAAGTGTCACAGTTGGCGCTTCAGCCACTCGGGCCAGTCATAGCGCAAGCGACAATACCGAAAATTCTGTCTCGCCCGAGCGGTGGAGCGCCGGCGTTGCCGTGGACCAGAAGCTTTTTTCGTTGGAGACCCTCAAAGCGATTGCAGTTGCCCGACAGGAGCGTCAGCAAAGCGAGGCCTCGGTTGAGCAGGCCACCCGTGATCTGGAATTGGCGGTGAATGTCGCGTATATGGACTGCTTATGGGCGCAGGAGCGCATCGCCGAATGGTCCCACCTTCGCGACCGCGTCGACGAACTTCGCGAAACGGCGCGATTACGCGGCTTTACTTCCCCCGATCACCCTCAGGATGAAATTCGCTGGGGGGCGTATCGGCTGGACATATTGCGGCGTCTCGTCGGGGAGCGCCGGCAGTATCAAACGGCGTTGGCGGCTCTCAATTCACTCATGGGTCAGCCGGCCGCCATGCCGCTTTCGCTTGATACCGGCGCGTACACGACTGGAACATTCCTCGAACAATTCGGCGAGTTGAGGCCGGTCTTTATCTCCTCACGCTTTGGGCCGAAAGCGGAGCAGTTCGTACAAGCTGAAGCCGTCAAGAACAACCCCCTGATGAAAATCAAGAGTTCGGCCGTGGCCGTACAAGGTGCGCGGCTGGATTTCAGCCGGTCACGAGCATACCCCGGCATCGGCCTGCGCGGCTGGTTCGGCTACGTGGATTCTCTGGCCGATCGAGCGGGTTTCGAAGAAAAGCATAACGTCTGGTCTATCACCACATCGCTGTCATGGCCGCTTTTCCTCGGTGGATCAGGCGCCAAATCCAGACAACTGGCCAGAACCGCCGTTGATCGCGCCGAATACGAAAAGGATGCCGCACGGCTCCAGGTGGTGGCCGCGGTTCAAACCGGCTGGAATCGACTCGCGGCTCTCGGAATGGAAATGCCGTTGGCGGCGGCCTCGGCTACCCAGTCCGGCATCTACCTCGACAGCGTCAAGCAGGAATACCTGGCTGGTCGACGTTCAATCTCCGACGCTCTCGATGCCGTGAAAACGGACTTCGACGCCCGCCTCGATCAACTCTCCACCCGTTTCGTCTTCTTCCAATCGCTGGCGGGGCTGGTGCACGATATCGGCTGGTCAACGTACGATCAGCCGGAACGCGACGGCATATTCGTTGTTCGACGCATCCAGGAATATCTTCGCAGTACGCTCCCGACTAAACCGTAGCGACGGTCCGAGGCGTACGTAAAAACGGGCGGCCGAATGAATGAACCCGCAATTGCTTTGGCTTGTTGAGGTCATTGAGGAACTTCGGATCGAAGCCCGCGGAATGCTGACTTGAATTACCTCGGGGTCTCGACAAACCAGCCGGCGATGTACACGATCACGACCAGCGCCGTGAAACCGAGACGAAGGGCGCGAGAGCGTGGTTTGTCGTCATATGGCGGCAATGTTTCACCGCGAACAACCCGGGTAAAGACAAAGATGTAATCTGTCAGCGAGACGGCGCACAGGGCCAGTACGAACACCGTACTCAGGGTGGCTCCAAATCGATATTCGATCACGTAACTACCCAGCAGGAAGATAGTCGCAAAGAACAGGTACTTGCCGTACAGGCGGGCCGGAATGGTTGTCCTGCGCCGTCCAAGCAGGATAATCCCGCCGACCAGCAATAGAAGATCGCGTCCGACCATCGTCACCGCCAGCCAGAGCGGAAAACTGCGATACACGATGAGAAACAGGACAAAGAAGAACGCAAACACCTTGTCGGCGATCGGATCAAGCGCCGTTCCCAAGCTGGTGATTCGGCCGGTACGGCGGGCTACATATCCATCGAGCGCATCAGTCACACCGGCCAATACCAGAATCAAGACCGAAGCAATCTTGGCATCGAGAGTCGGAATGGACAGGCAATATCCGAGCGGCACGGCCAGAACAATCCGGGCGAGGGAGAGAAGGTTCGAAGGCCAGAATATTTGTCGCCAACTCATATGATACCTCGTCACCGGCCGAGCGACCATCCCAGTTGGTCAAGCCACCTGCGCCAAAAGTTGATCGGTCGGCGCCGATGAAGATACACGGTATCAGATCGGTCGCGGTACCAAATACGATACCCGTTCGACCGCATCCACCCCTCAATCTCTTTCAGAAACGGATTTTGGTACCTTTTCCAGCCGGTCTCAGCCGAAATGACCAGCGGCCGGCTCTTCAGATGCATGAGCACATACCACTCGCACCCTTCGGTATCGATACTCAGCAGATCAATCGTGCCATCATCGAACTCGTCAAATCTCCGGGCCTCAACCTCAAAGGCGTCATCGGGAACCGGCTGATAACGATCATTGGCCAACGCCGGCGAATCTGCCAACTCGGCCGCAAAGGTTGAAGCCCCCGCCCGATACAGGCGAATCCTCGTGTTTTCTTTGTATATGGCGCACGGATGAACCCGGACATGCGAATACCCTCCGAACGCCCCGACTATCCGCACAACCGAATCAGGGTCCGGCTCGAAGAGATCGGTGCGAATTCCATCACGAATATAGCCCAGAACGTTCGAAGTCTCCGGGTGGTATACGCCAACCTCGGCGACATGGCTGATCGCGAGTCCAAGACGCTTTGTAGAGTTGTAAAGTCGCTCGTTCACATTGCT
>JBGOTX010000399.1:0-2819 GCA_041476705.1 Candidatus Zixiibacteriota bacterium | reverse complement strand
CAGGACAGACCGACATCGCATCCGCACTCGGCACAGCGTAGCGCCTCGATCCGGGCGGTGGCGTCGTCGTACGCATCTTCCACTTCGACAAACGAGGTGATTCGCTCCATGGCGGATTTTTCGGGGGCATGGTGGCGGTCGGCAGGTTCTAATTGAGGTAGGTCGGCCGGGACGAGCTTGTGGAAATTGTCGCGCTTGCTTTCAAACCGATCGACAAACTTTTCGACCACGCCGGAGTGGATATACCGTTCGATAGCGCGCGCCGCCATGCGGCCGGCCGCAATCGCATCGATCGCGTCGGCAGGACCGGTGACAACATCCCCGCCCGCGAAGACGCCGGGGCGGTTGGTATCGAACGTGCCTTTCTTAGCTTCGATCGTGTGCCATTTGGTAACTTTAATTTTCCCGTCATCGACGCCGTCGAGATCGGGTTCCTGACCGATGGCCGAGATAACCCAGTCGCACGTCAGGGTGTAATCCGAACCCTTTATCTCTACCGGGCGGCGACGTCCCGAGGCATCGGGCTTGCCCAGCTCCATCCGGATACAGGTCATGGAAGTTAATCGTTCGTTCTCGACATTGACCCGCACCGGCGCGGCCAGGAATTCGAGTTTGATCCCCTCATCATCGGCCGCGTCGATCTCCATGGCGTTGGCGGGCATCTCGGCGCGCGTGCGGCGATAAAGAATGATGACCTCGGAGGCGCCCAGCCGAAGCGAGGTGCGCGCGGCATCGAGGGCCGTGTTGCCGCCGCCGACCACCACGACCCGGCCGGAGAGCTTCGGGTTGGTGTTCAGTTGGACCTGCTTGAGGAATTCGACGCCGCTCAGGACTCCCGGGACATTCTCATTTTCGACCTGCATCGGCTTGCCGATTTGCGCGCCGAGCGCGACAAACACAGCGCGGAAGCCGCGTTTGAAGAGGCCGTCAAGTGTGAAGTCCTTACCGAGGGTCTGATTCAGTTTGAGTTCAACGCCGAGGTCCAGAATCCAGTTGATTTCCTTATCAAGGATTTCCTTGGGCAGGCGGTATTCGGGGATGCCAAACCGAAGCATCCCGCCCGGATCGGGGAGAGATTCGAAAATCGTGGGGCGATACCCATCGAGCACGAGATAGTATGCGGCGGTCAGCCCGGCCGGGCCGGAGCCGACGATGGCGACTTCAATGCCGTTATCCGGTTTCGTTTCGGGTTGCCACATTTTGCCGATCATGTCCTGATCGGAAGCGTACCGCTTTAGGAAATCGATTCCGACCGCGCCCTCAAGCATCGTACGCCGGCAATTGATCTCGCATTTGCGGGTGCAAACGCGACCGCAGACGGAGGGAAGCGGGTTTTTCTCCTTGATGAGCGCCACCGCTTCCTTGAACTTTCCGAGGGCGATCAGCGACATGTACCCCTGAATGTCGACATCAGCGGGGCAGTTGAGGCGGCAGGGACCGAAGCAGTCGGCATAATGGTCGGATAACAGCAGCTCAAGACAGGTTTTCCGCGCGCGAACCACTTTCTCCGATCGCGTGAATATCTTCATCCCTTCGTTGACTTTGGTCGCGCAAGCGGGGAAGAGGCGCGCCTGCCCCTCAAGCTCAACCACACACAGAAAGCAGGAGCCGAACGGCGGGAGTTTCTCGTCATAGCAGAGCGTGGGGATGCTGTCGAGATTCTGTTCCCGACAGATCTGCAGGATCGTCTTATCGGGCGAGGCCGTGATGGCGTGTCCATTTATCGAAAGCGAAACCATGACAGCTACTCCTTGGTGACGGCGTCGAATCGGCAGACGGTGAAGCATTTGCCGCACTTGATGCACAAGTCCTGCGTGACGATGTGCGCTTCTTTGTTCTTGCCGATAATCGCCTCGGTCGGGCAGGCGCGCGCACAGACCGTACAGCCGTTGCAGTTCTCGTTGATCGTGTACGTCAACAGCGTCGGGCAGACATGCGCCGGACAGCGCTTGTCCTGAATGTGCGTGACATACTCATCGCGGAAATATTTCAGCGTGGTCAGCACCGGGTTGGGGGCCGATTGCCCCAGTCCGCAGAGCGAGGCCATCTTGATCTGGTTGGACAGTTCTTCGAGATTGTCCAAATCAGCCATGGTGCCTTCGCCGATGGTAATTCGTTCGAGAATCTCAAGCATCCGTTTGGTGCCGATCCGACAGAAGGTGCATTTGCCGCACGATTCGGCCTGCGTGAAAGCCAGAAAGAATTTGGAGACATCGACCATGCAGGTGGTGTCGTCCATCACGATCAAACCGCCGGACCCCATAATCGCGCCGGTCCGATTGATCTGCTGGTAATCGATCGGCAGATCGCACATGCTCGCCGGGATGCAACCGCCTGATGGCCCGCCTATCAGCACCGCCTTGAATTGGCGGTCGCCGGCGATACCGCCGCAGACATCGAAGACGATCCGGTTGATGGTGATCCCCATCGGCACTTCGACCAGACCGGTCCGTTTGACCTTCCCGGCCATGGCAAACACTTTAGTCCCTTTGCTGTCATCGGTGCCATAGGCGGCGAATTTGGCGCCGCCGTTCTGGATAATCCAGGGGATATTCGCAAACGTTTCGACATTGTTAATGTTGGTCGGTTTGCCCCAGAGTCCGGCGACCGCCGGGTAGGGGGGACGAAAGCGCGGCATGCCGCGGCGACCTTCGATAGACAGGATCAAGGCCGTTTCTTCGCCACACACAAAAGCCCCAGCGCCTTCTTTGATGCGGATTTCAAAGGTGTGATTCGAGCCGAGAATCTTTTCGCCGAGGAACCCGCGTCGTTTGGCCTGGCTGATCGCCTGCCTCAGTCGGGCCACCGCCTTGGGGTAT
>JBGOTX010000398.1:0-2830 GCA_041476705.1 Candidatus Zixiibacteriota bacterium | reverse complement strand
GCCAGCGACTCCTGCAGTTTCCCCAACTTGCGATAACAGTACCCAAGATTATTGTGAGCTTCCTTGAAATTCGGATTCAGGGTCACCGCTTTCTGGAACACCGCGACCGCCTTTTCATAGTCGCGTCGGACCTTTGCATCCATCGTGGCGCGGTAATTGTAGGCATAAGTGGAATCACCCTTTAGCCCGATCTCTTTGGCATGATCAACGTACCGGACACCGTCGTTGTAGGCCGAGGTCGCCTTGCGCGAGGCCTCGCCCGCCTTTTCTTCGGGGGTCTTTTCCTTTGATCCAAAAGCGCCGACCGTACCGGCCAGCGATACTGAGAGCAGAACTACGGCGATTGCCAATGGGTGATACGGACGCATGATTCCTCCGGGTTGAGAGTTCACCATGCTGGTATAACACCGAAAGGAGCCGCCGGTTTCCCGACGGTCAATGTATTATTATACGTCCAAATTCCTGACGTACTGGGCGTTTTGCTCGATGAATTCCCGGCGCGGGCCGACCTCGTCACCCATCAATTTGGTGAACAGGTGGTCTGCTTCGGCGGCATCGTCGAGGGTGACCTGCAGCAGGGTCCGGGTTTCCGGCTCCATAGTGGTGCGCCAGAGTTGTTCGGGGTTCATCTCTCCAAGACCTTTGTACCGCTGGATATTGACTCCGGTAGCGGGCATCTTTTTCAAGAGACGATCGCGCTCGTCATCGGAGTACGCATATATTTCGCTCTTGCCGTGTTTGAGACGATAGAGCGGCGGCTGGGCGATGTAGATATACCCGAGGTCAACTAGCTCTCGCATGTAGCGAAAGAGAAAGGTCAGGATAAGCGTGCGAATGTGCGCGCCGTCGACATCGGCGTCGGTCATGATAATGATCTTGTGATACCGGGTCTTGGAGGCATCAAAATCCTCACGAATGCCGCATCCGAGCGCCGTGATCAGGGTGCGGACTTCATCGTTACCCAGGACCTTGTCGATACGGGCTTTTTCGACATTGAGAATCTTTCCTTTGAGCGGCAGAATCGCCTGGAAGCGGCGGTCGCGCCCCTGTTTGGCGGAGCCGCCGGCCGAGTCGCCTTCGACGATGAAAATTTCGCATGATTCCGGATCGCTCTGGGAGCAGTCGGCCAGTTTGCCGGGCAAAGCGGCCGTGTCCAGCGCCGTTTTGCGCCGGGTTAATTCCTTGGCTTTACGGGCGGCCTCGCGCGCCGCCGCGGCCATCACGAGTTTGTCGACGATCTTCTTGGCGACCGACGGGTTTTCCTCGAAGTGCGCGCTCAGATATTCGTTGCAGATCGACTCGACCGTCCCTTTGACCTCGGAGTTGCCGAGCTTGGTTTTGGTCTGGCCTTCGAACTGAGGGTCGCGTACCCGCACCGATAACACGGCGGTGAGTCCCTCGCGGGAGTCGTCGCCGATCAGGGAGAGGTTCTCCTTCTCCCGCTTCAGCAGATTAAACTTTACCGCATAGCTGTTAATCGACCGGGTGAGCGCGGTGCGAAAGCCGGTCAGGTGCGTGCCGCCTTCGATCGTGTTGATATTGTTGACGTACGAATGGACCGACTCCGTGTACCCGTCGTTGTACTGCAGGGCCACTTCGACGATGACGCCTTCCTTTTCCTTCTGGAAATAAATCGGCTTGGGGAAAACGGTCACTTTGTTTTCGTTCAGGTATTCCACAAACGCGCTCAGACCGCCTTTGTACTTGAACGACACTTCCTTTTCGGTGCGGCGATCGATTAGGTCGATTGTCAGCCCCTGATTGAGGAACGCCAGTTCGCGCAGGCGGGAGGCGATGATATCAAACTTGAAGTCAACCTTCGTGAAGATTTCAGTGTCGGGATAGAAGCAGACTTTGGTGCCGGTTTTCTTGCGCTGGCCGGTCGGTTTGACGCGCTCGACCGGTTCGCCTCGGCGGTATTCCTGACGGTGAACGATCCCTTCCTGGGTGACTTCAACCCAGCACCACTCGGAGAGGGCGTTGACGACCGAGACGCCAACGCCGTGCAGACCGCCGGAGACTTTGTAACTGTCGTGATCGAACTTCCCGCCGGCATGGAGAGTGGTCATCACGACTTCGAGCGCCGATACTTTCTGTTCGGGGTGAATCCCGACCGGGATGCCTCGGCCGTTGTCCGTGACCGTGATGGAATTATCCACGCCGATTTCGACCGTCACCTGATCGCAGAATCCGGCCATGGCTTCGTCGACCGAATTATCAACCACTTCGTACACCATGTGGTGCATGCCGCGCTGGCCGGTGTCGCCGATATACATGGCCGGGCGGCGGCGAACCGCTTCGAGTCCTTTAAGGACGGTAATCGTGGCGGCGTCGTATTTGTGGCCGGGTCCTTTGTCCATGGTGGAGCTTGTTCCTTTCGTGTCAGACTCTTGGATTTCGGTCGCCATGCTCAACTGATCCTTTCTCTTCTCGTACCAGGCGGAGTTTGCGGACCGTTCGTCCAAAGGCATACCCGCGAATCTTTTCTACGATCATTTCCGATTCCAGCGACAGACGTTGTCGCCAGCCGTCTTCTTTCACCGCCACGTATACCGTGCCGTCTTCGAATTTGAAAGCGCGGCAGTGACGGGCATAATGTTCGCCGACAATTTCCGGCCAGTGCGCGACCACCTGCCAGCCATGATATTTTTGCAGGTAACCAAGCGAGCCAAAAAGACGTTCCACCACGCTGTTGATCGGCTCAGGACGGCCAAGGGATCGGTTCGTGCGGCGCTCTTTCATGGTCAATTATTCTACGCATGAAAGGTACGGAAAAACGCTTTGATCGGCAAGTAAAAAACCCTATTTAATTGATTGTGGCGCAATATGT
>JBGOTX010000397.1:0-2844 GCA_041476705.1 Candidatus Zixiibacteriota bacterium | reverse complement strand
GCGGCCACCGTACTCGCCAGCGCCAGCAGAGCCAGAATCATGATCCATCGTTTCATTGTACTACCCTTTCCTCTATTGCCTTGTCTCTTTCTTTCCTCTTACCGGCACGGTCCACAACAGCAACTCGCGCCGAAACCGTATTGTGCAAACCCTGTGCCGGTCGCTCGATCGCGAGTGGGCCGTGGATTTGAGCCCGTCAACCAGTCATAACCAACCAAGCTGTCGTGACTTGATTCGATCTGTGCAATTTCTACACGACTGACTTGACCGGGTAGTCCCACTTACGCCTGCAAGAACATGTATGCACGGTACTGCTTACCGCAGGACCTGAAATGAAAGAGACAAAATGGCTCCTGGGCGTAAGTGAGAGGTCAATGGAAGGGTGACTGAGAGCGAAAGTAGCGTTGGGCGCCGCACTCGCGGCGCCCAACCTATGAGATTTTTATGAGGTCTTCACGTTCACGAACATGGTTTTGCCGTCGCGCCAAACGAAAAACACGACCTCGGAGGGTTTTTGCTTTTCAATCGTCTCCATTGCGGCCCGTGCATCCTCGATAGAGGTTACCGCCGTAATGCCGATACGCTGGACGATATCGCCCAGTTGCAGACCACCCACCATGGCCAATCCCCCCGGTTTGAGGCGGGACACAATCACGCCCTTAAGCATGCTGTCGGTGATGTTGTTCGCGATATAATCCGACAACACCATGTTGCGGACTTTGAATTCGATCTTTTCGTTTTCGTATTCGGGGGCATCCGTGGCCGCCAGGGGTGCGCGCTCCAGCATGGCCGCAATCGTCAACTGTTGCGGCGTGCCGTTTTCCTGGGGGCGGTACACCGAAAACTGCACATTGGTCCCCGGAGGCATTTCTGAAATGGCGCGCTGGAAGACGGCTACGCGCTCTTCCTTGTCTACCAGCACCGGACGGCCGTTGATGGCGTAAATGACGTCGCCAATCGCCAGACCGGCCTTCGCCGCCGGCGAACTGCGCAGGACTTCGTTGACGATGATACCGTGATGCGCCTCAATATGCATATACTCGGCTATTTCTGACGTCAGCGCCTGCAAGGAAATCCCGAGCCACGACCGGTCAGCTTTCCCTTTGCGCGGCGGGTCGGCGATCATTTTCGCAATCCGTTCGCCGGTCACCACCCCGATGAGCGGAATGTCGCTACTACCGAGTTCCTGAAGCATGCCGCCGGCGTCGCTTGAGGCCGCCGAAGGATCGGGAAGAGCGCCGACCACTCCGACCGGATTGTAATTCTGGTCGAACAGCACGGAAGTCATCTGAGTCGGTCCCAGCCCAATGGTCAACGGAAATTTCTCGGGCGATTCGATGAGCGCCGAAACCATCCCAACATCAGCGGCCAGCGGCGGGCTGGTGAATTCCGGCAGGAGCATGTAGAGCCCCAGCCACGACCCAATCGTAAACTGCGGGTTGGCGGCGAATTTCACCGGCCGAAACTGAACGCCCGCCGAAGCTTTGATCCGGCCAAATCCGATATGGGTGAACCTGTCAACGCCTATGAACTCGGTCTCGTATTCCTTGCCGTCGAGCGTGCGGGCAGTCAGCCGCACCGGCTTGATTTTCATGGTCATTCCCGACATCCCGCCCGAACCGGATTCGTCGGAGAGTCCCTCACCGTTGAATATGACCAGCCCATCGGCGGTGACAATCGTTCCCAACATCCGAAGTTTTTGTTCGTTCGACTGCGTGCCCATCGAAAATTCCAGCCGCATATCCAAAATAACGCTGAATTCCCGCACCATTTTTTCAATGCGGGCGAACTCGAACGCAGGCCCGTTCACCGCGAAAGCAGACAACGGCATTAACAGTGACAGCGCGACCACCGCAACGTACATAGAGCGTTTCATGCTATTGTCCCTCCTGGGTTTTGGCGGCGTCGATCACGCCAAATCGCACGGCCGACCCGCGACGGTAGGTTACCATTACCTTATTCCCGTCATCAGCCGAGAGCTTCCGGTACAAATCCATGAATTCCAACATCGTCTTTACGTCCGTTGCATTGATGCGGAAGACGACATCGCCCCGACGCAATCCGGCGGCGTCGGCTGGACCAACGTCCTTCACTCCGGAGACGTACACGCCGAGCGTATCCTTGAATTGACTTTCAATCTGCATGTTGCGGGTAATCGCCCGGGCCGTGAACCCCCACTCGGTCACCTCGGAATCTTCGCCCTGCAATTCACCCAACTGCCGTGTCGTCACCTGGAGCGTTGAATCCTGGTCGCCACGACGGATCTGCAGGGTCAATAGTGATCCGGGGTGATAATTAGCGATCCGCTTGTAAAAACTGGGGAGCTCTTCGACAAAGCGGCCGGACACGGCGAACCCATCGATAGTGCTTACCACGTCCCCCGCCTGTATACCGGCCTCTTCGGCGGGCGAGCCGGGGTCAACCGACGCCACCAGCACGCCGACATTTGGTTCGGTGCCGAAATAACTTTCCAGTTCCTGGAGCGCCTGGCAGTGTATGCCTATCCAGGAGCGTGTGACATGGCCATCTGATAGAATGGCTTTCGTGGCTTCTTTGACGATGTTGATTGGAATGGCGAATCCGAGACTATTGGCGAACATGGTGGCCCGTGAATTGATACCTATCACCCGGCCATTCAAATCAACCAGCGGCCCACCCGAATTCCCCGGATTGATGGCGGCATCGGTCTGTATCCATAGATTGAAGTTGCCGGTGGGCTCGCCCGACGGCAGGCGGACTTCGGTGCCGAAAAACCGATCCTTGGTGGAGATCACTCCGGCCGAAACAGTGCGGGCCAGGGCAAGCGGCGAGCCCATCGCCAGCACGTATTGACCAACCTGCACG
>JBGOTX010000396.1:0-2851 GCA_041476705.1 Candidatus Zixiibacteriota bacterium | reverse complement strand
TTACGCCCGAGACACACTTTGCTGATGGCGCACAGGAAGCCGAATATCGTATCCTGCTGGCCCTGGGGTATGCGCAGGTCAATCAACTTATCGATGCCGAAACCGCGGCCCAAGACGCGGCCGACCGCACGCCCAATTCCCCCGACTCATGGTACGTCCTCACGTTTGTTCACCTGTCGATGCGCGAATACGGCGAAGCGATCGAAACCGGAACCAAATACCTTGATGCGCTTGGCGCCAACCAACCTTCGGCGACGCTTCGGTCATATTGCCAGTCCGCCGCCCACCAATCGCAACTCCATAATATGCTGGCCACCGCCTGCAAGGAGACCGGGCGCGCCGAAGAGGCGATCGATCACTATCGGCAATCCATCCGACTGGACGGCGGCAACCATCTTCCGTATCTAAACCTGATTGCGCTTCTGCGGAAGCTGGGTCGCCATGAAGAGGCAACGAACACGACCGATCGGGGGCTGAAAGCCGCTCGACAGGTACAGGAACTTCGCATGTTGCAAGCGGCGACCGGCGCTCGATCCGGCGTGTCGGCGTGCATGATCGTCAAGAATGAAGAGGAAATGCTCCCCGACTGCCTCGCTTCAATCCGAGACTGGGTGGACGAAATCATTGTGGTCGACACCGGATCGACCGATCGAACGATGGAGATTGCGAAATCATACGGTGCGAAAGTATTCCAACAGCCGTGGGAAGGGGATTTTTCCAAGGCGCGCAACTTCTCGCTGACTCATGCCACCGCTGAATGGATATTCATCATCGATGCCGACGAGCGGGTGACGGCTGAAGACGTCCCGCAGTTGCGCCGCGCTCTGGCTGACCAGCGGGCCCAGTTGGTGTCGATCAATGTGTACAACGTCTATGGCGACAGCGCCTCCGCTGTCACATTTCTGCCGTCAATCCGTTTGTTCCGGCGATCACTCGGCCTGCGCTATGACGGCATCGTCCATAATATTCTGATGTATCCTGATTCCATGGCGGTGGCGCGTGTCGGCGTCCGCCTCAAACATCTCGGCTATGGTCTGAGCAAGGAAAAGATGGCGAAAAAACTGGCCCGCTCCCGGATCATGCTCGAACAACAGCTGAAGGAAAACCCCGATAACGCCTTTGCCTTGTTCAACTACGCTCAGCTGTTGCGGGGCGAACCCTCGATGTCTGTCACCTACAACGCCGAACTCATCCAGAAGTCGGCCCAGCGGGCGGTTGAACTGACCCGCCCTGATGTGCCATCCGAAAGACACATCCATTTGATGTGCCTCGACCAGTTGGCGTGGACCTGCTTCCATCAGGGCCGGTTTGCGCAGGCCGTGGAATATGCCCGCCGCGCCCTCGGACACAAACCGAACTATCTCGACCCACTGCTGTTGCTGGGGCACGTGGCGGCTCGGCAGGGGGCCTACGATGAGGCCCGGATCGGGTATGAAGATTATCTTCGCGCCCAGGCGGCCTACGATCCGTCGCAGGAGACCGATAACATCATCTTGTTGCATGTCGATAGTCGTCCTTCGGTCTGGTACAGTCTCGGCGCGATTGCTGAATTGCAGAACGATCCTGATCAGGCGCGATATTATTATGAACTGATCATCAAACGGGACCCGGCGTATTTGGACGCCAACAACCATCTTGGACGGCTGGCCGTTCAACGCCATGATCTCATGGCCGCCGAGCGATGGTATCTCAAGCAACTGGATTTTCATCCTGAATCGGTGGAAGCATGTCGACAACTCGGACAGATATATCTTTCGCTCAACCGGGTCGCCGACGCCGAACGTCTGTTTGCGCAAGGACTGGCAATCGAAGCCGCCGACAGTGTTTGTCTGGTGGGTCTGGGACGGAGTCAAGCGGCCTTGGGCCGTGCGACCGAAGCCATCGCCACCTTCGAGGAAGCCGTTCGGATCGGTTCGGCCGGGATCTCCATTCGCCGGGAGCTTGCCGCTTCATATTTCAAATCCGGAAGATTCGCTGAAGCGGCCGCGCTTTTTGAGGAGCTTGTTGCAAGCTCACCCACCGATGGCGACCTGCTGAATGATCTGGGCAACTGCTATTTCAAAATGGAACAGTATGATCGGGCCGGAAAAAATTACCGAAGGGCGCTCGACAGTCCCACGCCGCCGGCGATTGTGTGGCGCAATCTCGGACTATCGCAAGTTCGTTCCGGCGACAACGATGCGGCCGCCGGCTCCCTGCAACGGTATCTCGATCTTGAACCGGGAGCGCTCGATATTGTGCGCGTCCTGGCTGATCTGTACTTTCTCCAGGGGCGGCATGAATCGGCTCTTCAGTACCTGGAGAAATATCTTCACCTTCGTCCCGACGACCCGTCCGCGATGTTCCAATTGTCCGAGTGTTATCTGCTTATGGGACACAAGGATTCGGCTATCCTTGGCTACCGTCGGGCGCTTCAGCTCGATCCCGGATGCCAGCTTGCTCTTGACCGGCTGACCCAATTGGTTGAAGTGTCCGCCGGAGTCTGAACCAGACCCGGGTTTTTCCAGCACAAAATAAGGCGGGGGCTCGGTCAAGTTCTTTCGGGACTTGTCGATGTAATGGCCATAAGAGATAGACGAGAATGACCATATGACCGAACAAACTTCAGTAAAGGAGGGAACCGCACAGGTATGTGCATTCCGGTGGCTTCTATTGGAAACGAAGGCCACGTTGCAACGATACATAGGAAGTGACAAAGTCAGGAACAGAAGGATTTCAGGGTAAGGAAACCTGGATACATTCAAGGAGGATTGACTCATGTCATTTCGCATTAATCACAACCTGGCGTCATTGAACGCCAACCGCAACTTGAAGTTGACTTCAAGCATGCTGGAAACGTCAATGCAGAAGC
>JBGOTX010000395.1:0-2853 GCA_041476705.1 Candidatus Zixiibacteriota bacterium | reverse complement strand
TTTTTTGTCTTCGCTCGCAGTCCCGCGAATCGTGGGTGGCAACAGATCATTCGACAGTCCATATCAACGCCTTACCGCAGTGTCGGGTCGCGCCGGTTTCGCGCACCGCGCGGAATAATTGACTGGACAAACCCACTCCGGGAAAATAGATTGGCCTTGAATTCGCGTGGCGGTATAACGGTGCAGGAGATTCAATTGTTCGGACTCGTTGAATCCAGGTTACGCCGCCGCGACCCATGCCTCGTCAGCGCACCCGGCGACCTAAAAAAGTTTCTGATTGAGCCGACAATTTCAGAAACAGAGCCACGTTAGGACAAAAATCTGATGAAGTTTCTTGTGACAGGCGGGGCCGGCTTTATCGGCTGTAACATTGCCCGAAAACTCCTAAAGGACGGGCATTCCGTCCGAATCCTCGACAATTTTTCATCGGGTCGACTTGAAAATCTCCATGAAATCATCGACAAAATTGAATTGATCGAGGGAGATATTCGCGACTACTGGACCGTGGTCAGGGCGGTCGAAGGCATGGAATATATTCTGCATCAGGCGGCGCTCCCGTCGGTGCCGCGTTCCGTGGCGAACCCGTTGACATCCAATGAAGTCAATATCAACGGAACGCTGAACCTTCTTGAAGCGGCCCGGCATGCCAAGGTGAAGAAATTCGTCTCCGCCTCCTCGTCTTCGGTGTACGGTGAAACCGTGGAATTACCGAAGCGGGAGAGTATGGTCCCCAGTCCCCTGTCACCATATGCGATAACGAAACTGACGACCGAATACTATTTGAAAGTATATTGGCAGTTGTACAAACTGCCGACTGTCTCCCTGCGCTACTTCAATATTTTCGGGCCGCGTCAAAGCCCGAAAAGCGAGTATGCGCCGGTCATTCCCAAGTTCATTACCTGCCTGCTTGCGAACAAACCGCCGGTGGTATTCGGCGATGGCGAGCAGTCGCGCGATTTCACGTTTATCGAGAATTGCGTACAGGCGAATCTTCTGGCGGCCCTTAATGATGATATCGTCGGCGAATCCGTTAACGTTGCCTGCGGCGGTCAGTACACGCTCAACGATCTCCTCAAACAGCTTCGCCGGATCATCGGAGTGGACACGAAGGCGCGGTACGAGCCGGCCCGGGTCGGGGATATTCGTCACTCTTTTGCGGCGATAGATCGTTTGAAGAAATTCGGCTACCAGCCGACGGTCGATTTTTCCGAGGGGCTCAGGCGAACGGTGGAGTACTTCTCCAAAGAATCACAAGTTTAACAGGACCCGTAACTCCGGTCGTTTCACCATATTTGCCAGACACCTGCTGGCAAGGCCTCAGCGCATCGCTCCCCGGTCGAACCGCAGGGGATCCGCGAAACAAATCGCTCTGATGTCTGAGGAAAACATGATTGCATCTTCCGGCGCGGCGGAACTATTTTACGCTCTGGTGAGTTACGGCGGACGGACGACCACTGCGACTTTTGTACGCTTAGGAGGACCTGTATGAATAAGCTGGTAATTTCCATTCTGGTGGTATCGATTCTCGGGAATATCGCGGGACTGGTTTTCGCCTACCAATTTTGGCAATTGAAGCGGCAGACCAATCGTCTCCAGACCTCGGTGCGTGAATCGGAGAAAACGATCGCCGCTCTCTCGGACGTTGCCGAAAGGGACTATGCTCACCGGATGGTGTTCCTGCACCACTCCGTTGGAAAAGGAATCCTCGAAGAGGGGAATCTGCGTGACAGTCTCATGCGCATGGGCATAGCCGTGAAAGGGATGACCTATGGCGATTCGATCGGCCAGTATACGGACATGTGTAACTGGTTGCCCAAGTTTCAAAACGATATGAAGGGCATTCTCAGGTTCCAGAATCATCCCAATGTCTATTACGGCGACAGCCGCGCCAATGATATCGTCATGTTCAAATCATGTTTTCCGAACAGCGATATCGGCGCCGAGGGCGCCGGGGCCGGCGACCCATTGAGTTCGAAGAAAACTCTTGCGAACTATAAGGCGGTCTTTGCCGGTCTCGCCGGTGAAATACGTAAGTATCCAAACACGCTGTTCATCTATATGACTTTTCCTCCGCTCGTTCCCGCGGAAACCACTCCGGAAAGTGCCGGACGCGCGCGAGCGTTCAACGTCTGGCTGAAGAATGAGTTTCTTCCGACATACCGTCAGGAGAGCGGACTGAACAATCTTGTGATATTCGATTTGTTTGACATTCTCGCCGACCGGAATAACGTCCTTAGGGCGGAATATCGGAATGAAAATCCCCAGGACTCTCACCCCAGTCCCGCAGCCAATCGCGAGGCGGCACGGAAATTCATGGAGTTCTTTCAGCCGGTCTGGACCGCCTGGCAGGCGAACACCAGGCAGATATGAGTACAATATCCCGAATCGGCAGAAACGTCTTTTCCAATTGGGCCGGCTTTGTCATCTACATGGTCGTGTCGTTCTTTCTGTCGCCATTTATGGTGCATCATCTGGGGAACACCGGTTATGGCATCTGGATACTGGTAGGCTCTCTGACCGGCTATCTTGGCATTCTCGATTTGGGTCTTCGTCCGGCCGTAGTCAAGTACGTCGCGCGCTACCGGGCACTCGGCGATGACGAGATGGTTAATCGTGTAGTCAACACGATTCTGGTCATTTTTTCTTCGATCGCGGGCCTGGTGGTGATCGGGAGTCTCATCCTGTCGTACTTTTCGCCGGAGGCGTTCAAAGTGCCGCCCGAATACAACGGTCAGCTCAGAGTGATTATCATCATAGTCGGGCTCAATGTCGCCGCCAGTTTTCCGTTTGGTGTATTTGGCGCCATGTTGAATGCCCTTCAACGTTTTGACCTTAACAACGTTATTCAAATCA